>CAYVDX010000040.1:0-12336 GCA_964450485.1 uncultured Calditrichaceae bacterium | reverse complement strand
GAGACACAAATGCTTCATGCCGGTTACTTTATGCACATGGCGCGTCATTTTCAGCACAATTTCCTCGGTTACGTATTGGACGGAACGGGCAATGTCCATGTATTTCTGGGTCAATTTTGTTTCCGGCTTGCGCGGCGGAAGACCAAATAATTGGTGAAATTTCTCGTTGGTCATGGTCAGCCCGGCGCAATAGTTAAAATACGACATGTCCATTTTGAACGAACCGTCTTCTTTCACATCGAGCAGGTGATTCATGATTTCATCGACGTATTTCGGCTCGCCATAGGGCGCCAATCCCATCAATTTATATTCGCCGGAATTTACTTTGAAACCGCAATAATAAGTAAACGCGGAATACAACAATCCCAAAGAATGGGGAAAATGCAGTTCCGCCCAAAGCTCGACTTTATTATCCCTGCCAACGCCATAGCTTGCCGTTGCCCATTCTCCAACGCCATCAAGTGTCAATACCGCCGCTTCCGGGTACGGCGAGGGGAAAAACGCCGACGCCGCATGTGAATGATGGTGCTCTGGGAACAAAATTTTCCCCTCGTAACCCATTTCGTCTTTGATCACTTCTTTCATCCACAGCTTTTGTTTGAGCCACAACGGCATTGCCTTGATAAAAGATTTCAGCCCCTTCGGTGCGTAAGCGAGGTAAGTTTCCAGTAGTCGCTCAAATTTTAAAAACGGTTTGTCGTAAAAGCCGACAAAGTCCAGCTCGTCAACGGTTATGCCGGCTTTTCGCAGGCAAAAATCAACCGCGTTTTTGGGAAAAGCGTAGTCGTGTTTTTTTCGGGTAAACCGCTCTTCCTGTGCGGCATATAAAATCTCACCATCTTTCACAAGGCAGGCTGCGCTATCGTGATAAAATGCTGAAATTCCCATAACATAAACGGGCTTGGTCATCATTGTCCTCACTCTTGGGGGTTGAATTTTTTTTAACAATAAATTGATCTGAAATATTATAGCATTCCGAGCGTTAAAATATCGGTTACAAAATACACCAATGCAAAAAAGTTTTTTAAAAACGAAACAAACGGGAAAAGGAGACAGTTATCGACTTGATATATGTTTTTCGTGTAACTTTGCGGAAGCGCCGCCTGAAGCGTCGCCATTTTGCCCGTCTTTCAAATATTTCCGCACTTCTTTGTAGATGTTGATTGCCCACAAGCGATAGCCGTGGGCATTATAATGTCCCATAAACGGAACATCACCCCGGATATTTTTTAAAGAATGTTTAAAAGCGTTTTTAAATTCCTCATCGGGTAAAATCAGCTTAAAACCTTTTGCCCCGAATTTATCCGCATAATATTGACTGACCGGGGTTAACCCCACTGAATCGGCGTCAAAGATACAAACGTTTGTGAAGCCAATCATAAAACCGGCATTTAATGAATCGGCTAATTGTGCGATGCTGTCGGTGTAAACCAGCGTTTCCTCCATCAAAACGGATGTGCTGTCATCAGGATAAGCATCCGTCAGCTCCCGGTAATCCTGGCTATTAACATAACCAAATTCGGCTGCGGGATAATCGCTTAAATTCATACGCTTGTATAAAAGGGTCTGAAAAGTGAGTGAATATCGGCGCAGGAAAACCCGCCACCAGGTGCGATATGTCCCGGGATACGAGGGATGGTATTCGCCGCCCAGAAATTTTCGATTATCATCCGGATCATTGCTGCAAAAAAGATATACGACCAAATCGGGTTTCAACCGGGCAAATCTTTTAAATCGTAAATAGGATTGCGCGGTTGAATACCCGCCGACGCCCAGGTTTAACACCTCTGCGTCGATTCCTTTTCGATTTAACAGCTTTTGCAATTGCGCGGAAACGGTCCCGGAATCACTTGTGCCCCAACCGTATGTGTATGAATCACCGACCAGGAATATCCGCAAGGCTGTGGGGTCCTTGCGAACCTCCGGGCCGCGTAAGCCTAATGAATTGTGATGTATTTCATCGCGCATTTCACCAATACCAACCGTTTGATGAAAGGAAGCGCGAAGGGTGGTGCCAAGCTCTGCGTCGGTTTTTAAATAATCCGGCGCTTCAAAAAACAATCCTTGCATCAAACGAAGCGCCAATTCCATCAATAAACCGGCGATTAAAATGCTATAAATGAAAAAAGCAATATATCTCACCAATTTGCCGAGCAGAGTTCTATTTTTTATTGACATACAATTCGAGCAAATTTTTTCAAGGTTAAGATTTAAAATATCGTTGTTTAGATAAAAAAACAGCCATATTCAAAGCGACAAACGGCTTTGAAAAAACATTACTTTTTATTAAATCCTGGCAGGAACCTGGAAGGTTTTACCGTGGGTCTTTTCACAGCCGCTCTATCATTTTCCCACGATTTCACCCATTCACACATTAACGCCGAGACATATTGATGTCCACGAGCATTCCAATGAAAATCTTTTACATAATAAAGTGATTCATCCTGTTTACTACTCATTTCCTTATTTCGCAAAATCTGAAACAAATCCACCGTTTTCACTCCCTTTTTGGTCATTTGTTCGATCAATGTTAAACTTGGAGAAAGCTCATTATCCAAAAGCTGCTTTTGGGGATAAACAATAAAGACCCAAAAATCGATACCTGACTGGTCGCAAATGTGTTTCATTTTATCGATGATTTGCAAATATAAATACTCCTGCTCCTGTCTGTTTAACTGTGTACGTTCACTTTTGATGATTTCTTCTATTTTTTGTCCATTCAATCGCTGGTAAATAAATTGATTTAGCGCATAATACAAATAGCTGTGTTGATGAAAGAATTTTAAGGCCGGAACCGGTAGATTAATTTCCGCGAATACCGCTTGTGCAGCGGCGCTGCGGGTATCTTCCAGTACCAGGGAATCATTTTTCAGGGTATAACGCGGGCAGGGGCCAAACGCGGAAAAATTAAGCAGATTGTCCGTAAAATCATTGGTCATCGTCATCACCAAAACAACATCAGGGTCGTATTTCAAGGCAAATTTTTTCAATGCAAACAGTTCTTGGGTGGTGCTATATCCGTAAACGCCCAGGTTTATTACTTCAATACTGTCTAACGCCTCCTGCATCAGCCAACTGAATGTTTCACGATCATCAACTTCAGAGCCATCGACAAATGAATCGCCCAAAATCACGATTCGCCGCACGCCTTTGGGTTTTTTATAGGCATGATCCGGCACGCGAAAACCGTGGCTGTTATAACTCAGGCGGTAAGCATGGCCTTCCAGCGTCAGCGATTTGTGCGAATTCGGTTGATGATACCAACCAACATCCGGGTCGGGTTTGGTAACTCGTTGGTTAAATAATACCACGTATAAACGCATGCCGCCTTCCAACAACAATAAAAAGATGACAAAAGTAATCAGGGAGAATAATATGTTCCGTAGAATGCTGTTTTTATTCATTTTGATTAGAATTTTTTGAGTGACGGGGTTGATCACCGGGCAATCTGATCCGGTCGTTTTACGGTTTGAAATTGTGCTGATTGCGATGTTCCATTGGCGGAAAACCGCTCGTTTGCTTCCGTCGAAGTAAAGGCGTCGAACCATTTTTGTAACATTAAAAATGACCAAAGCAAATAGCTGTGATCCCTGCGGCGGGAAGTGTGCTCGTCTAAAATTGCCGATAAATATGTGTGATTGAACATTTCACTTTTTTGAACCGCGTCGATTTTTTCGCGGATCATTTCGCGCAATTCGCCGCGAAACCATTCGTCCACCGGCAGTGCAAATCCCCATTTACCGCGATTTACGATTTCCGGCGGCAGCAGATCCCTGACCGACTGTTTCAAAATATACTTGGTCACGCCGTTTTTGATTTTCAAATGCGTGGGAATTTTTGCGGCAAATTCCACAATTTCGTGATCCAAAAACAACGCCCGGGTTTCCAGCGAATTTGCCATGGACATGCGATCCACTTTTACCAGCACGTTTTCCGGCAGGTAGTGTTTCATGTCCAGTGCGTTCAGCCGGGTCAGGTATTCGTGTGAATCATCCAACAGCGCATCGCTGACCACGGAAAAGGAATCCACGCCGGACAATTGCTGCAAAAAATCGCGGGTAAAAAGCTTTGGTTTAAAAAACTGCGAAAGCCCCACGGTGTAATAGTGAAAATCGTCCTGACCCAGCGATTGCAAAAGCCCTTTTCCATAAGCGCGCTGCGGCAATAGCCCACCGACGCCGCCCAACAGCTTTCGCAGCGGCGCGGGAATTCTGTTGTATTTTTGACGCTCAAGCATTTCTAAATAGCGGCCGTATCCCAAAAAAACCTCATCGCCGCCGTCGCCGGTGAGCACCACGGTGACGTGCTCGCGCGCCATTTTTGAAACGATATACGTGGGAATCGCGGAGGGGCCGGCAAACGGTTCATCAAAATGCCAGACCAGCTTGTCCAGCAAATCTATTGCCGAGGGCTTGACCACCAGTTCGTGATGCTCGGTGTGATATTTGTCCGCGATTTGCCGGGCATAATTCAGCTCGTTGTATCGGTCTTCTTCAAAACCGATGGAAAAAGTTTTCACCGGCTCATCAAGCACCTCGCTCATCAGCGCAACCACAATGCTGGAGTCGATGCCGCCGCTGAGAAACGCGCCGAAAGGCACATCGCTGCGAATGCGCTGGCGGATGGAGCGGATCAGCAATTCTTTCAATTGCTCGCAGGCCATTTCCTCCGACCAATGATGTTGTGGATCAAACCGCACATCCCAATACCGACGGATTTCCGTCCGTCCGTTTTGGAAACGCAAATAATGCGCCGGACGCAGCTTTTTTACGCCGCGATACATGGTTTTCGGCGCGGAAACAACCAGGAAACTGAAGTAATGATAGATCGCTTCATGATTGATTTCGCGGGGAAAATCCGGGAGCACAGCCAATGCCTTCAATTCCGATGCAAAGGCAATGCCCGAATCGTTTTGAAAATAATAGAGCGGCTTTTCGCCCAGGCGGTCGCGGGCTAAAATGAGTTTTTGGGTCGCTTCATCCCACAACGCGATGGCGAACATGCCGTTCAAATGCTGTAAAAAATCCTCGCCGTATTCCTCGTAGAGATGCACAATCACTTCCGTGTCGGATTTCGTGTAAAAACGATGCCCTTTTTGAATCAACCGCTCGCGCAGTTCCAGGTAGTTGTAAATCTCGCCGTTTTGCACCACGGCAACGCTTTTATCTTCATTAAAAACAGGCTGTTGACCGGTTTCCAGGTCAATCACCTGCAAGCGGCGCATGGCCAGACCGACATTGCCGTTGACATAAAATCCCGCGTCATCCGGCCCGCGATGGATTAGCGAATTCGTCATTTTTTTCAGCGCAACCGGCGCAACCGGGTTTTCCCGATGACTGCGAATAATGCCGCAAATTCCGCACATAATTATTTCCCGTTTAAAATCGGTAAAAAATAGCTTGTTAAATTTGATGTTGAGTGATGTTAAAGCGCAATGAGGGTATTATAAAGATAGAACCAGGCGAAGTCCGTCTTGAATTTTTTTGAAATGTTTTGAGGGCAGACTGCCGACACATTCCGTCAGAAAATACTTATCGATGGTAATTACCTGCGAAATATTAGCGACCGAATCTTTCGATAAACCGGTAAAATCATCGGATTGAACGACAAGAATTGGACGGCGAAAGCCCGGTTCCGCACCGTGGGGTTCAGGAAGATCAGCCCACCATATTTCGCCGCGTTGAATCACCAGGTCTCGTCTCCCAATGAACGAACCTGTATTTTAACCAATTCAGGATCCATCGAGGAGCATTCGGTTTTATAGATTTGATTTAATTTTTCAGTTGTTAAAGAATCTTTTTTACAATCTTCAATATATGCGGACAAAGCTGCCGTGTAAAATTCATTGAGCGACATACCAAGACGATTCGCAAGTTGTTCAGCCGTCTTGACCACGGAACGCGGAATCAAAATGCTTTTTTTTGTCATTTCCATCCGAAATCACCTTTTTTCTTTGATACGCCACTTCGCCATCATGTGTTTTATTAGAAAAATTTCAACCATTAACCGGACGAAGTATCGATTAAAGATAAACAAGTTGGCGGCGAAAACAAAGCCTGGATTTTTTAGCGTTTGTAGAATTTACAATTAATCATCCCGCGGGTTCCCCGCTTTTATCAGCGAAAATCCGCGGCTGGGTTGCAAAATGTTTCTTTACCAGTTCCCGGTGCCGGAACTGTGGTTTTACGATTTCTTTTTGCTGCGGCGACTCCTTTTCCGGTTCCGGGATCAGGTAAATTCGCGCGATAACGCCCAGAATCGCCCAATAAAAACCCATGATATTCATAAAGCGAAAATTGTCGCTGGTGAAATTATTGGCTAAAATCGCCAGCGCGCACACCACAAGTCCCAAACCGAGACCGCGGTACAGATTGTCTTTTGATCGCCGGTAAATTTTCCAGCCGTGGAACATGGCGGAAAGATGAATCCACAAAATCAGCAGCAAGCCGATAAAGCCGGTTTCGACCAGGGTTTGCATATAGCTATTGTGCAGGCTGTAGGCAATACCGTGTTCCCCCAGCCCGAATTTTGATTTAAAGCCCATGTAGGGAACCGTGTCAAACCCGCTGCCGGTGATGGGGTGCGCTTTGATATGCGGCTCCGCCTGCTCCCATAAGCCAAGGCGTGTTGACGCTGATGATTCCAGTTTACCATCTTTGTTAAAAGTCATGTTAATGCGATTGACCACGGAACCGGGTAAGATGTAGCTCCAACTCATCAAAAAAGCGAAAATCGCGATCAATACAATACGGCTTTTCATCACGGCGATAAAAAGTATGCCTACCGCCATTGCCAGGTACGCGCCGCGGGAAAAGGTAAACAGCATCGTGTAAGTGCCCAAACCGGCTGTTATTGCAAAAAAAAATCGCTGCCACTTAACATCTTTAAAAACAAACACTAACGCGCCGAAGAAAATACTGTATTGCGCTAAATATGCGCCCAGGGCATTGGCGTTTAGATAAGTGAATGTCCCGGCGGCGCGATGATTATAGGAAAAATAACTGAGATGCCGGACTTCCTCGCTGAGTTGAAAGGTGCGAAATGCGCTCGCAAACAGCGAAAGCGTGATCACGAGAATGAGATAATTGATCTGTCGGCGGGATTTAATATTGTTTACCACGGCAAAGAAAATCAGGAACATGATCACCAGCTTTTTCCATTCCATCAGGCGCACATCCGAGATGCTCAACGGCAGGGGCAGGCCCAGGTTCACCGAGCCGAACCAAAGCATTAAGAATGCCCAAAGTATATAGAGAATAATCGGTAAATTCAGCGGGGTTTTTTCCAAAAACGGTTCGCCGACACTCTTTTTTTCAAAAACCCAGCGGATGAGAATAACGCCAACCAAAAGATCCATCATATCTTTACCCAGGGGAAACTCAATCATGGCGTCCAACAACGTTTGCAGGGGCAGCAGGAATACCAGGTAATAGATGCCGATTTCACTTTTGTAAAACAGGGTCAGGATGACGATCAGCAGCGAAAAGCTGTATATGAGTTGTGGGATATATGCGGTAATGCCCATAAAAATCAATCCTGTAAGGTGTTTTTTGCGCTGTGGAATTCATGCTGCCGGAATTGCGGCGCAAAATTGCTGTATAACCCGCTCATCTGCCGCCGGATCACTTGCCAATCGTAGTATTTCAAAACCAGTTCACGCGCTTTTTGCCCCACGGATCGCGCTTCATCCGGGAATGCGAGCAGATGACAAATTGCCGAGGCGTAAGCTTGCGGCGAATCGGCGATGCGGATATTTTCCGGCGACACGCCGCTGATTCCCTCTGCGCCTATCGAAGTGGTGACCACGGCTTTTCCTTGCGCCATGGCGTTGAGCACCTTCAATTTTGTGCCGCCGCCGGCCCGCAGGGGCGCGATAAAAACGGTCGCTTCGTCCACATACGGACGAATGTCGTCAACGTAGCCCGCGGCAATTATGCGAGGATCGTTTTTGGCCAAATCCTGTAAATATGGCGTTGGCGATGATCCCAAAAATGTCGCCACAACCGTCGGAAATTTTTCGTTCAACAAAGGATAAACATCGTGCAAAAAGTAATCCACCGCGTCTTTATTGTAGGGATCATTCATCGGGCCGGCCCAAACAATGCGATTGGGCGACATGCGCGCGTAATTCGGTGAAAAAAACGCGGCGTCAACGCCGTTGGGAACCACGGCAAAGGGTGTGTCCGGGGCAAATTTTGCCAATTCACCGCGATCCAGTTCAGACACGACGATATTTTGTTCAAATTGGCGATAGAGATTTTTTTCAAAGCGATACAGTTTGCGGTATTGCAAATAAAGATACGCTTTTGCCAGGGGATTTTTTTCGACCCGCATCCAGGTGCGCAGCCGTTCCGCTTCAACATTGTGCGTGGTGAGAATTTTGGGACATGGCGCAACAGCCGCCCGGTAGGCCGCCAGCCAGGGCGCATCAAAATGCACGACGTCGATATTTTTGGTGCGAATCAATTCCCGCACCCGTTTTTGCGCCGCCGGTAAATCGTAACGCTGCGCCGGGAAGGGTTGCGCTGAAAACAGGTTGGTCAGCAGTCCCCAAAAATATCGCAGCCGAAAAGCGCCTTCCCGCAGGGGAAACACGTTTACAGAATCGCAGTACTTGCGCAATTCCGAAAGATACGTCAACTCTGTATCATCTTTGTAAAATCCCACAAAATGGATGACGTGATCTTTTGCGAGGCATTTCAGCACATTGCCGGTTCGCAAATGATGCCCGTGATCCAGCGGAAAGGGAATTTCTGTTGAGAGAAAAAGTATGTTCATTTTCATTGTTTCTGAGTTTAAACCTCCAACGTTTTTGCCGAGTGTTTATTCAACATTTGAGAAAACGTTGGAGGTTTTCACAAATACCTGCCGGGAAAATTCGCTTCATACCACAGCACGAAAATCATAAACGACCAAATTTGCTGATGATAATTTTCGCGCGCCCGGAAATGATTGTACAGCATTTCGCGAACCGTTTCGTAACGCAAAAAGCCGATGCGATTCAAACGATCCCGCGATAAAACCGATTCGACAAAATTTTTCAAATCCGTGCGAAACCACAGCGCCAACGGAATTGTAAACCCCTGTTTTTTCTTAAAAAGGATTTCCTTTGGCAAAACCCCGTCAAAGGCTTTTTTGAGAAAATATTTTTTTTGCAAGCCGCGCCGTTTGTATGCAGGCGGCATGGACGCCATCAATTCCAGCAGTTCGTGATCCAGAAACGGTACCCGCGCCTCCAGCGAAACCGCCATGCTCATCCGGTCGGTCAGCGTAAGCAAATTGTCCGGCAAATCGAATTTCAGATCGGTGAATAACGCCCGGTTCACAATATCAATATTATCATAAAGATTAAAATGACTGCCAAACAGTTTGTCGGTGTATCCGTTGGTATTTTTCAAAAGCTCCGGCGAATAGAGCGCTTGTTTGCGCTGGTGAGTAAGATGGGTCATGTAGCCCAAATAGTTTTTGTAAAGCTCCGCGCTTCCCCCCTGCACAAACCGCTTCAGCCGGTTGTTGAAAACGTTGCCTTTTCCGGAATCGGGGAGCAGTTTAACGAGGTTGGGGATGATTCCTTTTCGCAAAAATCCCGGCAACTTTCGGTAGTATTGCGACAGCAGCAGCCCCAAATGACGCGGGTAGCCAACGGCAACTTCATCGCCGCCGAGTCCGTTCAGGGCAACCGTGACGTGTTCGCGGGCCATCTGGCTGACGTAAAAATTGGGAATCGCCGAGGAATTGCCAAAGGGTTCATCAAAAAACCGGGCGATCCAAGGCGCGAGATCGCGCAAATCTGGGCGCACTGTCAGCACGTGATGATCGGTGTCGAACCGATCCGCCACCAATTTGGCGTCGTTGGTTTCGTCAAATGCGCCGACATTGCCTTCAAACCCGATGCTGAATGTTTTGACGCGCTGACCGGAAATCCGGCTCATGGTCGCCACAATCGCGCTGGAATCGATGCCGCCGCTCAACATTGCGCCCAGCGGCACATCGCTAATCATGCGAATTTTTACCGCTTCGGTAAATTTTTCATTAAATAGCCGGAGAAAATCCGCTTCGGTTTTGCTGTGATCAATTTGATATGAAAGTTCCCAATACTGTTGGGTGCGAATACCGTTCTGATCGGCGACAAGCGTATAACCCGGCAGCAATTTGTAAATATTATCAAAAATGGTTTTTGGCGCCGGCACAAAACAGTTGGTGAAATAGGCGTCCAGCGCGTGCAAATCGATGCGTTTGGAAACCGCCGGATGTTTTAAAATGGCCTTGATTTCCGAACCGAAGATCAACTGATCGCCGCTGACATAATAAAACAGCGGCTTGATGCCGGCGCGGTCGCGCGCCAACACCAATTTTTGCGCCCGGGAATCCCAAATCGCAATGGCAAACATGCCCCGCAAATGTTTGACAAAATCTTCGCCGTACGCCTCGTACGCGTGGACGATGGTTTCCGTATCCGATTGGGTGTAAAAACGGCGGCCGGCGGCTTGCAGGCTTTTTCGCAATTGCTGAAAATTGTAAATCTCGCCGTTTTGGACAACCTGCACGGAACGATCTTCATTGTGCATGGGCTGCCTGCCGCTTTGCAGGTCGATGATGCTCAGGCGACGCATGGCCATGCCAACCCGTCCGTCCACAAATAGCCCGTCCTCATCCGGACCGCGATGGAACAGGGTTTGATTCATTTCCGCCAGAATTTCCCGGTTCACTGCTTCATCCCGGAAATTCAAAACGCCGCAAATTCCGCACACTCGCTCAGTTCTCCATTATTTTAGAGGATGAATCAAACATCCGAAGATATTTCTCAGCCATTTGTTGCATCGAATATTCCCGGCTGACTTTCTCAAAAGCGCGCCGGGCAAATTCGCTCCGTTTTGCTTCGCCGGATAATAACGCCGATAACGCATCTGTTAATTGTCCGGCATTTTTCGGCTCGACCAACAGGCCTTCCCGCCGGTCGCGAATGACTTGGGGAATATCGCCCACATTGCTGGCAATTACCGGCACTTTGGCGGCCATCGCTTCCAGCAAGGCCATGGGCAACCCCTCGCTAAGTGATGGTAAAACAAACACATCCAGCAATGATAATATGAGGGGAATGTTGTAAACTTTTCCCAGGAAGCGAACGTTTTCTCCGATTCCCAATCGCCGGGAGAATTGCACAAGCTCATTTTTTAACGGGCCATCGCCGACAAAAATCACCTGTAATTCCGGGTATTCCTTCATCAGCGGTTTCGCTGCTTCGATCAAAAAACGCTGCCCTTTTTCGATGGATAATCTCCCCACGGATCCGACGACAAGACCGTCGCGGGGAATGGCCAGCGATTCCCGGGCCCCCTCGCGATCAATGGGATAGCTAAACCGGGAAATGTCCAAACCGTTGGCGATGAGGGAAACTTTTTTTGCCGGAATTTTATTTTCAAGAATTTTTTCCCGCACATTTTGAGAAACCGCCACGATGTTGTCAAAAAAACGCAGCCAGGAAAGATCGAGTTTCTCGTAAAAACGCGCCCGGGCGCTGTATTTGCTTTCCGCCCAGGGATGACAGACGGCCACCCGGTGAATTCCGCTAAACATCGTCGCGGCCAGCGCGTAAAAATTGGAGGTATAACCGTGTGATAACACAATGGAAATATTATGCTTGCGCAACAAGCGGCGAAGGCGAAAAATGACCTCCGTGTCAATCATTCGCCGGTTTTTCAACACCCGCGTCCAGATTCGATTTTCCTGCGCGGTTCGTTTAAAAACACGGACTCGTTTGGGCGAACGGGTCAAGATTGCCACCATCGGACGATGCCCTGCCTGTCGCAATCCTTTTGACAGTTCGATCACCACGTTTTCTGCGCCGTAAAAGCCGCTGCTTTCCCGCAGTTGCAAAATGTTGCGCCGAAACGCCGGGGCAACTTGCGCTGATGTTTGCGTTTGTTCGATCACTTCCATATTTTTTTTTAATCCCGATATCCGAAGGCACACCCACTCGTTCCACGCTCCGCGTGGAATGCCAGAAGCGGACGCTCTGCGTCCTAAACTCATTCTTTACCGTATCTTCCAAAATTTGCGACGCGGAGCGTCACGACCTTTCATCCCACGCGGCGCGTGGAACGAAGGTTAAATTTCACTGGCTGAATATTGAATTTTCCCGCTTTTTCGGTCAAACCAACGCGGGGCAAATTTGAATAAACCCAGCAAAAATCCGCTGCCGTAGCTGATGTGCAAAATGGGAAAAATAATCGGCAGCAAGAGCAGATATTGCCAGCCGTGCTTGTTCGCAACACTCACCGAAGCAAACATTACAGCAGTGGCGTAAAATCCAGCAACGCCGAAAAATGCCTTTAA
>CAYVDX010000039.1:0-12441 GCA_964450485.1 uncultured Calditrichaceae bacterium | reverse complement strand
AAGATGTAGCTGCGGGCATAATCAACGAGGGTAAATTGAACAAAACCAATATCATAGGGAATGTTGGAATTGTTGATCACCGTGCCGGTAATATAGAGCCGCTTACGAATCTGCTTCACATGATCAATGGCAAAAATAACATTGGAATTGGCGACGCTGACGGCGTAGCGATTATCCGCCTTGAAACGGTTTTCCAGAATGGACCGCACCTCCGGCGGCAATGTCGCTTTTGTTTCGCGGCGATGGGGCAGCAAATCTTTTTGCCAATCGCTTCGCTGTTCCCGACCGCCGTTTGTCCCGGCAAGCGTTTCGCCGGATGTTTCCGCAGGCAATCGCTTGACCGGACCGCCGTCCCCGGTCAGGTTGATTTCGACGTCCGGCGTGTCGGAAATTTGCAAAATGAGGTTGAACGAGCCATCGCCGGACTTGATAAACATATTGGTCGTTCCCTGCGAAACCAGCGGTTTGATGAGCACATAATTTCCGGCGCTTTGCACGGAAAAATCATCCATATTGCCCACGGTAATCAGCTCCGGCGGGGCCGGGCAGACAATGACGGTGGCAAATCCCGGTGCAACTTTTACGATGCGCCGGGTTTGCGGCTGCGCAAATTGCGAGAGCAAAAGCAATAGAAGAATGGATGTTGCGGTGTAAAATTTTTGTTTCATAACCACCTGTTTTAGCTTTGTTTAAAATTGACAATTCGCAAGCCAAACGGATTCTCCTCGGTCCGGCTGACGACGTTTATTTCCAAATCGAAAGTCACATCAAGCGGCGGCTGCCCCGGAAAAATTTGCTGCCCGATTACCCGCGTTTGAAACGGATCGTTCCCCTTCACCAAAATTTCGCGGATGTTAAATTTGATCGTCCCCTCGGTATTTTTCACCAGCGTCGGGATTTCCGATTCGCGAATGGTGTTATACATGACATATTCCAGTTCCTTCGAACACATTTGCAGGGCGTATTTGATGTGAGCGTTAAAATTTTCGCGGTCGAATTCCAGCAGGTTTTTGGCAAATTCATGGCAAAATTTGCGAACTTCATAAACGGATCGTCCGTTTGCCCCGGGTTGCGCGGCATAGGCGTATCCGTCTTTTACCACGAAGGTTTTTGCCGGGCGGGTCAACGCAAAATAGCAAACAATCATCAGGATTATGTTTATCGCCACCAGGCTGACCACCAACCGTTGCAGGAAAATTTTGTTTTTGACGATTTCGCCGTAAATTTCGTAATACTTGACTCTTTCAGCCATTTAGCAGTCTCCAAAAATCATAGAATACGATGTGCTGATTTAGCGACTTTCCACGCCACACCCGGGCGAATGCCATTCGCCCCTACGCCCCTTGCTATTCACCCTTAACCATTCGCCCTGCGCTTTTCGCTCTTCGCCAGACGGAAAGCATTCCGTCTCTACCGTTTTTGCTCTTCGCATTTCGCCCCTACGAATCGTTGTTTTCAATGACGGATCCGTCGAAATTCCAGCCGCCTTCCGCCGTTTGATTAGCCGTTAGCGGCGAAAGGTCGGGTGCGTTGCCGGTCATGGCGCTTATCCCTTCGGTTGCGCCAACAGCCATGCGTTGAGATGCTTGAAATCCACCCGTTTTTAATTGCTTCCACACCGTGGAAATGACCACGCCGGCGGTGATGCCCGTGCCGTAGCTGCCCATGTCTGCCGCGGCTGTGCCGCCCCGGAAAATTGCCAGGGAGATTTTGGGGATCAGCACAATGATCACGCTGATGATTATGCCTAAAATAAACGAGTTCCACAAAATGCTTTTATCTCCGCTGTTGAGCGCGTCCCGAAATGCCGGCGATTCCACCAATGTTCGCACCAGCCGGAAAAGAACAGCGATGAGCACGGACCAAAAATTTACCGCCAAAAAGTTGGCCAACCACACCTTAAACACGTCGCGCAAGGTGGGGAAAAGCGAAAGGGCAATTGCCAGCGGGCCGAGCAGGTAGAGAAAAATTTGCACGATAACCTGAATAATTACAAATATTTCGTAAACGATCATCACCAACAGATAAGAGAGCGAAGAAAGGGTTTCCAGGCTGAGAAAATTCAGAAAGGTCATTTGCAAACCGGGCGCGTCCGGGTTGCCGAAAAACGCGCCAAGATATTCGGTCATGATGTTGCCGTCATCCAAATCAAAAATAGCGCGGGCCAGCAGCACAAACAGCTTGCCCAGCCAAATCGCCCAGATGCGATAGGTCGCCAGTCCAATGGCCGCGAATCCCACGAAAAACAGGTGATAGAAATGATGGTGCTTTTCCGTATCCGAAGAGAGCCGGAACAGCATCGAAATGAAATAAACCACCGTGCCCAGCGTGAATAAATAGATGCAAATACGGATGATATATTCCACCATTTGATGCACCGAATTAAAAAATGCCGAGCTAAAGAAAATTTCAAGCATGCTTTATCCTTTGATTCTGCCTGTCCCTTCGGGGATTTTACTTCCTTTGGGATTCCTGGTTCTGGTTTCTTGATTCTGGTTTCTTGATTTTGACCTCATTTCAGCAAAATCATTTTGCGAACCCTGCGAAAGATCTTTTCCTCCGCCTGACCCTTCCGGGGCGTTATTTCGATGCGGTAAAAATAAATGCCGCTGCCCACCAACTGACCGAAGTCATTTCTGCCATCCCATTCAATCTCGTAAAACCCGGGCGCTTTGTCGTCAGAAATTAATGTGCGTACTTTTTGACCGAGCGTGTTGTAAATGATCAGCTTCACTTCGCTGTTTACCGGTAATTGATATTTGATCACGGTTGCGGGGTTAAACGGATTGGGATAGTTTTGATGCAGCGCAAATTCACCCGGCAGGTTTTGCGAAGCGCCATGACCGGCTTTGCGGAGAACCAGCGTTTCCACTGGTTGCTCAATCGCCAATATACCGCTATGGCTCAGGCGGGTGTTGTGCGTTGCAGGTTTTCCCGGCGTATTGGCGGCGGCTTTGGGCAAAATCATGTAAAATTCCAATCAGTGCTGTCCTCAATCTGGTATTCTACCGTCAACGGGTAAGCGGCGGTGCGCACTTCGATGATGCCGGAAGTATCGGCAGCGTAAAAATTACCGGTAAAGCGCACATCCAAACCATCGGAGTTGAGCACGCTGTCTAACGGAACCGGCGGCAGGGAAAATACCCTTTGCCCTGCTGAATCGATATCAATACCAAAAAAAACCGTGAACTCATTTCCGGCGTTATTTGTAAAACGCATCCAATTGGCGCTGTCCAGATCGGCAATGGCCGGATCGCCGCTTTTTTGTAATGGCCCGCTGTTCGCTGCCAACACAATTCCGCCGGAAGCCAAGGCGTTCACCCAATATGCTTTCCCCGGCTCCAGTGATGTGACGGAAACATAAGCCCCATTCCAGCCAAAAATTGAATTAAGAATATTGGCGGGATCGATGATACTTCCGACAGGCACAGAAGATGAAATCCCAGGGATAAATTGCCAGCCGGCGGTCAAATCCAACGCCAGCGCCGTAATGTCAATCCCGGCAACCGGGTTGGATGACCCGCTTTGACTTAGGTTTAACCAATAGCCCGTCCCCAATTGCAAAGAATCTTCCAACTGGTATGCGCCGTTGTATGAGAACAGGGTGTTGGTAATTGCCAGGGGAAACATGTCTAAATAATAGACGGGATCGCTGCCTACCGGCAGGCTGACCAGATCCCAACCGGAAGGATGGTTGACGGCCATCGTGATTGGCGTTTGATCATAAAATAAGGCCCCTATATCAGCAATGGTGCCATCGGAATCGAATGGCTCTGCAGGATCGCCTGCATCGATCATTGGTGACCCCCAAATCAGCCGGAAATCACCGTTCGCCGGATCGACGAAAAACGGATCGATTTCAATATTGCCTCCACCATTTGGGACATTGTCATTGGAAATATCATAAAAATTATTATACTCAAAGGTACCATTCAGCGGAGGGTTAAATTCGTTTTGATAGAAAATGTTATGTTTGACGACCGGGTCGGCAGTTCCAATGACGTCAATACTATTCCGATAATACGCGATGGTATTATTGGTGATTTCCGGGCTGGCAAACTCCAGAGTGATGGCTTTTAAACTGACCGGATTGCCGCCATCCATGACATTATTGCGAATGACCGGGTTTAGCGTGCCGCCGAGACCGCCGGTTATTTTCAGGTAACTTTCCGACTCAAAACGATTATTGTTCACCTGGATTGCAGAGGTGTGGATATCAAGAAAAGCATCATTGCGAAAGGTTGAAGTTTTAATAACCGAGGTGTTATTTGTAGAAAATACCGATACCTGGCTGTTATCGATCACGCATCCATCAAGGTTGACGCCGCTGCCGGAGAGGCTGAGGCTGCTATTTGTTAATTGAGCGGCTGTTAGGGTATAATTCTGTCCATTAAAAATAGCGCCAATCCCCCCGCTGCTGGGAATGTCCGTCAAGCGAAGGTCGGTAAAAATTACATTGATTAACCCGATCGCATTGACAGCGGTTTGACATTTTTCAAAATGCCAGTCGGCGAATTGCTGTCTTGAAAAGGCATTGCTTCCCAGGTTGACGCCGGTTTCGGCGTTGCGAATGGTGATATAATCCATTTGAATGGTAACACCCGGATCGAATGCGATTCCTTCCCAATCAGAATCGGATGCATCTGTCTGCGATTGAATCAGAATCGGGGAAGCGGCGGTGCCGTTAGCGGTAAATTGGGAACCGTTCAGAAACTCAAAACCAATTTTATCATTTGCGGGCAACTCAACGGTAATCACTGCGCCGGGGGCAATTTCCAAATGACCGCCGTTTAATACGATGACATCACGATCAATGGTTGTATTGCCGCTCCAGACCGTATAACCGCTGATGGCAAGCGCCCCAATCGTGGTTCGGATGGAATCGATTTTCACTTCATTTGTACTGCTATTATAGGTAATACCACGAAGCGCAAGGTGAGAGAGATCGCCGTTTGCCAATTGTAAATTGGGAATGCCTTGCTCGTCAATTTCGGTGACGCCGTTCGATCCCGGGAAAAAATCACTCGTTTCACCCCGGTTGCTGCCCGGCGTGTTTGGTATAAGCGCCATGTTTCCATCAGGATAGGTGGCATTAGCGTCCGCTTCAATCACTCTTAGTTTTAAACTGTTCGGAAGGGTGATATCTCCGGCATACTGCCAGAGAACCATTCCGCCGTCAAAACTGACATCGCCATAATTCAGGGCGCGGTCAAAATTCAACACCGAGCGATTCTCCAGGATAAAATATTCCAAACCGCTTCCGGTCCAGTTAGTTTGTCCCGGCGTGCCTCGGCCTTTCAGTATTGCCACCCGGGGCAGGGCTGTTCCAACCGTATCAGATACCGGCTGTAAGGTATAGTTTACCGGCTCTCCCTTAACAATCTCATAATCCAACCACTCTTTTTGCAGTTTATGCCAGGGATCCACATGGGACGGTGAAAAGCCCCAATGCCTATGTGTCCAAGTACCCCGGCCCATCAGGCTGAATTCTCCAACACCATTGGTCGCAGGAATTCCATGTACATCAATAAATCCAAGAAGATGTCCGAACTCGTGGGCCTGCACGCCAAAACCAACCAATACTGAATTTTCTTCACCCAGGCGCTCCTCGGAAATGGTGTATCTTCCCTGGAATATCATTGAAAAAGTGAGCGCCTTACCGGCAAAGCTAATGATGATTTTATCAAAACGATCGGTATCGGTTATGTCCACGTCTAACTGACCCTGGTTAAAAAGCGATTGGGCTTTGGCAATCGCATCGATCGCCACGCGAGAAGCGCTGGAGTCATAATCACTCTTGGGATTATCCAGGGTAATCCACTGCACCACATCGCCCTGGAAGTTGTTGATGATGCCGCTGCGGAACATGGGGTCGGTTACGCCGGGGTGGGTTTCCGCCGCCTGGATGCGCAGGTTTTTATGACTCACTTCCCACCAGTAGTCGGTGAAGGAGCCGTAAATCCGTAGCCTTTCGTCAGGACCATGACTTCCAATGTCTGGATGAAGTATTGGATCGTTGGGAAGTGGTGGGTCAATATAGGTCCCAAAGGAGAAAAATAAATTCCAGTAATCATCATAGCGGTATTTATCATAAATCGGATCAAAAGTCAGGGGATCATCATCTCCCCAACCCACGCTTCCTCGGGCGTCGATATTGGTTTGCCAATCCGCAAATTGCACCAATAACAATCCCACCTTCAGGTTGTCATTTAAAATCGGCGTATTAATAATGCCCTCTGTATTGATACTGTCAGGGATAAAACCGCAATTAAACTCATACGAAAACTGAACCTGTGCCTCCAGGCAGCCAAACCACATCAGCCAAAATAAAAATGCCGTTGTAAATTGTACTCTAATAGAATAACGCATCTTGAACCCTCCTTAACATTGGATAAGTGATTATTTATGATTGATCTCACCCCTACTGGACTAATAACATTTTTCCGGATCTTACTTCAGTTAGGGCTTTGATCCGATAAAAGTATAGTCCGCTACTAACCTTTTTCCCTGTTCCGTCCCTGCTATTCCACAAAATTTGATGACGCCCCGCAGGCAGTTGTTGATTAATAAGCATTCGCACACTCTCACCTACCGTATTAAATATCTCCAATTGGATTTGGGTCGTTCTCAAAAGTTTAAACTCAATAAATGCTTCCGAATTAAAGGGATTGGGGTAACTTCCAACGAGCGTAACTTGATTTAAGCCTATTGGTAATGTTAGATGAGGTTCTATTGAAGTGATTACTTCTCCCAATGTTCCGTTTCGGGAAATTTGTTTTATAAAAATCCTCAAACCCTGCCCCTGCTCAATCCAGGTGTATATCGCTCCACCTCGCCTGTCTGAATAAATATTGAGATCAATAAATCCAATCAAGTTATTAGTTGTTGAATAAAAAGGAGTTCCCGAATTTTCCCACATTTTGTTTCCCAGGGAATCAAATCGTTGCGCACTATATTTTATTGTATCCCCGTAAAAATTGCCCCACATTGATACAAACCCATAAGCGTTATCATCAATAATATCCCCACTTCCAGCACAACCTGAACATACTTCCAATGGCTCAACAGCAGAGTCACCAGTGTAAGTTATTCGTTGAGCTTGAATGGCATCTGTATCATTATTCTTCCAGGATAAATAGATTCCTCCTAAAGAATCCGGTGCATAACGAATTGAAGAACTACCTTTTGTTATATTGATTCCTTCACCAAAAACAAAGTTACCGTTTACGTCCACACGGTTAATGTGTTTAACAGACAGGTTCGTTTGTACTCCTATTACACCGCCTCTATTATCTGAAAATGCCCCGCCCCCGCGAACGTCAGGCTCATCCGGAATGATGCCATCCAGGGTATCCGGCCACAGGCTATTACCTAACAGATCAAACTTATGCCGCCTTTGGGTGTCATTGTCCCAGGTGCTTACAAAAATATTGCCATCCCGGTCGATAGCGTTCAAGTCAATCCCGCCTTCATTAAAATTACGCTGCCATATCACCTCTCCCCGGCGGTTAAAACGCTTCACCACGCTCATGGAACCGGTAGTATCATTGCGGAAAGCCACCACAAACCCATCGTGGTAATCCGCTTTCAAATCTCCAAGCTGGTGGCTCCCTTCATCGGCAGAGCGGCTGATCAACTGCCCGTTGGGTTCATAGCGCACCTGCCCGTTCACATCCACCCGCTGGATATACACCTCGCTGCCCTCGGGAAAACCAATGGGAGGAATGACGGCGTTGCGAAAATCTTCCCAACAGAGAATGACCCCGCCGCTGTCGTCGCTCACCACCGGGCCGGTAATGCCCACCTGCCCGAAGTTGGCGCTCACCGCCGCTACCACGGCGCTGCCGCCCCACTGCGGGAAGCCGTATTGGTCGTATTTCTTCACCAGGATTTCGTCGTCGGTGTTCAAATACACCACGTAAACGGAGTGGTCATCCGGATCAACCAGCAGGCGGGGGTATAAGCCAAAATCCACGAAGATGGCGTCTTCCACGGTGGTGGGCCACTGGGCTTGCGCAAAGTAGCAAGTAAAAAGTAGCAAGTAAAAAGTGAGAAAAATAAATTGTCGAGCGATCATTGTGCGCTCCTTTGAGAATTTTTGTTGAAGGCTGTTGTAAATTAGCAGGCAACCCCCACAAAAACAAATTGATACTACTACATCTAAATATAGCGTTGTCTTAAATTCAACCACTAATCCACCCTTTTTCATGAGTTGAATACCGGTTTCCTTCATCACAAAATCGATAATCGAGTATCCAGTATCTCAATTCCCGGAAGGAATGATCCCGATTTATCCCGACGGGTCGGGATGCAGTTATCGGGACAGCCTCCAGCCCTCATTCAAACGGCGCGCGAATGATGTCAAAAAAGCCGTAGCGCACCGCCGAGGTCTTGTTGACCTGCTTTTGCAGCGCTTTCCAATTGCCTTTGGATTGCAAAAAATTTCGTTTTTCGTCGTGCATGTTGAGCGCGTTGTTGTGCGCCTGCCGCGCCAATTTCAGGTATTTTTCATAATAGGAATTGGATAAATCCCGCAGTTTTACGGCCTCCACCAATAATTGGGTTCGCTCCGCGGGGGTATAGCGATTGCTTTTTTCCGTGACTTGCTTGTGCAGTTCCACTGCCAGCGAGTCGTAAGTTTTTGCCAGAACCTGACATTTCAGGGCGTATTCAAACAGCGCTTCGGAGAAAAATTGCTGCCCGTTGAGCGCGTTTTGGCGTCGCAGTTCAGCGTCCGCCGGCACATCTTCGCCATCGATGGGCATGGAAAAACTCTCGTATGTTTCCCTGATGGCGTCGGAATTGTTTGCCAGCGCGTTCAGATCCATCGCGGTGCGTTGAACGTCGCCGGTTAGCCCGGGAAACCAGTAATCGACCCGGTCGCCGTTGATAATAAAATTGGTCATCGAATAGCTTTGAGTGAGATCGAGATTGTCAATGGCTTTGAAATCGCGATACAAACTTTGGGTGAATTCGATGTCATTTCGCAACAGCGTGTACGTGTCGTAAAACTGCCGGAGCTGCTCGATCATTTTGGCGGTTTGAACGCGCTGTTCCTGCAAAGCGAAATGGTGCCGGGTGGAAATTTCCCGCAGCGTATTTAAAATCAGCGTATTATTCGGATCAAAAAACTGCGCCTGAGCCGGTTGATTCAACATCAGCGCGATAAATAAAACAATGAATAACCTGAAGCCGGAGCTTCGAGGCGATGCGTTACAAAGCTGGAGCTTTGTAACGAGGCGGTACTCGCGCGCTCGTTGCGAAGTCCCTGCTTCGCAACGAACGCGCCGAAGCTCCTGCTTCAGGTAATCGCTATGCCGAATGACTTGCCAAATGCCCATTTTTCTCCTTTGCGATGGCGTCAATCGCGCGGATGAGGTTGCCATTGTGCTGCTCAAGCCGCGTTTCCAATTCGTTATTTTCCCGGCGATTCGTGGTAAAAAGATAGTGATCGAACAAACTGGTATCGATTTTCAGCGCTGTTTTTGCGCCGTCCCGGTCTAAAAAAAATTCTCCGCGTCGCAGGCTGGAAATCAGCGCCAGTTCGTGCTCGCCGTAGCCAAACGCCCGCGAAAGCGACGCTAATTGTTTCGGTTTGTGCGCCAAAATGAAATGATTGAGCGCATTGTCTTTAATCGGCCCGGAAAAACTCACCGATTCGATGTCCTCGATGGACTGGGAAATGGCAAAAATACCCGCGCCCATTTTCCGGGAAGTGCGGAACAATTCCACCACAAGGTTGCCGATGGTGGCATTGTCGCCCAGCACTTTCCAGAGTTCATCGGCAAAGATTACTTTTTGCCGGGTGAGATGCCGCTCCATCAATTCCCAGAGCAGCCCGGTGATGATGATGGCGATAATGCCCTGCAAATCCGGGTGGCTTTCCAGCCCTTTCAAATCAAAACAGACCAGGTCTTCGCGAATGTCGATCATCCCGTCGGCACAGAGGAAGCGGCTGTATTCGCCGTGGGTGTACATGTACATTTTGCGCGCCAACAGTTTGACGTCCACGTAACCCTCTTCGTCTTTTTGCTGCGAAAAAAATTGCACAAACGTTTTCAGATTCCGCTTCCCCCGGAATTCCGCGACGTATTTTTCCAGCGTTTTGCTGATAAACGCCTGATCGATTTTGGAAAGCGCTGTTTCTTCGCGTTCCAAAATCAGCTTTTCGATAAACGCCCGCAGAAAAAGCTGTTTTTTCGTATCAAAATTCCGCCCGATCAACGCGAACGGGTTCAGCGGAATCGGCTGTTCGATGTTCAGCTCAATGTAGCGCCCTTTGAGCAGCTTGATCATCTTTTTGTAGCTGCCGCCGGTTTCGCCCACGCCGCCGACATCCAGACCGAACACCTTTACGCCCTGCTCCAAAAATTGCAGCAGCATTGATTGCATCAAATAGCTTTTCCCCGTGCCGGTCGGCCCGATGATGATACTGTTCCAGCTATTCAGCTTCGGATCGAAATAATCGAACAGCACCGGCTCGTTGTTGCGATTTTTTACCACCACCCCGCGATGATATCCGCTGTGGAAATTCGTCAGGTTGATGAACTGCGCCGCATTGCTGTTTTTCACTAACAAACGGTGATAATTTTCCGATCCATTCCCCGGCAGGCAGCTCATAAAAATCGGCAAAATGTCCAGCGTTTCCAGCACGGCCTGTCCGTTGTCGATGCTGCTGAACGCAATATTCGCACGATTGATTTTTTCGTTAAGTCGTTGAATATCAGTATCATACAAAATCACATTCAGGCTGATTGACGAAAGTTTTTTGTGCTGTTGATAAATCTCATCAAGCAGTTGGTCGAGCTCGCGATGCCGGATATCGCTGCGCCGTCCCTCCCGGTTTTGGGAAAAACCGGCGATAAATCGCGTAAAATTGAGCTTGCGGGAAAGCCGGGCGGTTTCCCTTTCCATGTTCACATTTTGACAGGAAAAAATCACTTTATGGGGAAAATTCAGCCCGTGCATCAACGGAAAAAGATAGGGGAGGGGAATGTTGTTAATGCTGTGATGGGGGCGGGTCACCTCCGGCAGCAGGCTCAAGGTCAGGCAAGCGACGTATTGCGTACCGATTTTGAGGTATCCGTTTTCCAATTGGTAGTCGTTGGCAATCAGTTCATTATTTAACGCGATGCCGCTAATTTCCCGATCAAATTGCGCGGATGACAGGTTGATCGATTGAAAGAGAACGTCGGCGAGATCGCGGTCCGATAATCGCCGCAGCAAAATGCCGGCGCTTTCCAAATTGGTGATGATGGGCTGCAAATCGTTTTTCCGCAAGCGCAATAGTCGTTCGTGCTCGGAGCGATAACGCTGCACCGCCAAATCGCTGGCAAAGGAAACATTGAACGGCGTGCGAAAAGAATTGCCCTCGTCAAAATCGACAAAAAGATACATCCGGCAGCGCAAATATTTGTAAAACGAGAAGTATTGATGCCGTTTAAATTTGAAGAAATCCAGGGTGGGATCGTCGCTGTGAACAAAATCAGCGCTGTAGGGATGATAATCGAAGGTGTAAAAAAATTGCAGATTCACTTGCTCGTCCAGGCTGTTTAGCGCCTTCTCAACCGCGGCGGCCACCGCCGCGTAGTCACCGGCGGACAGGCTCATATTATCCAACCCGTTGATCTCAAAACCGGCGATAAAGTTGCCGTTCTTTTTGATGATAAAGTCATCTAAAATATCGAGATACGGCAGATGTTTCGCCAGCGAGGTATTATACTGATAGGACGTGCGTTCTTTTAGTTTGATGACGGACATATTCGCTCAATTCGGTTTAGTCAATGCTTGAAATTTGAAACTCGGAATTTCCCACTTTTTACTTCATTTTATTAGACGCGAAGCATCGCGTCTCTACGTTTTTTCTTCCCACTTTTTACTCTTCATCCTTCAAATATTTTTTTTCGTCCAATGGAAAAGCAGAGAGTCGCCGTGGCCAGACAAATTTTGAAAAAATCCAGGAAAGCAGGCCGTGATCAAATTGTGTAGCCCGGTTTGCCAAGCGAAGGACGGCGTATAAAACGATTTCGAGAATCACGATGGCGATGGTATTCAGGGAAAACAGCGTAAAAATGGGGAACAACACCAGCGGTATGCCCAAAAGAATAAATATTTCGATCAGTGAAAGACCGGCGATTTGCCCGCGGGACTGAATGTGTTGGTAGCATTTTTCCATGGCGATCCTTTGGCTTGTAAATGGGTAGATGAGTTTCTCTCGTTCCAGTTGCTCTGCGCTGTAACGTTTATTTTGAGGCTCAGCCTCTACTCAACATTTTTAAGAGATGCAGAGCCTCTCGAAATGCATTCCCAGTGCCGAGCACTGGACCGAGATTTAAAAAAAAAATTGAAGAATTAATCGTGCAAATCCACGGCAGGGAACGGTCGCGGCCGTTCCTTGCTTTTTTGCCTCAGAACGACGCACCGGGCACAAAGGAAACCAGC
>CAYVDX010000038.1:0-12558 GCA_964450485.1 uncultured Calditrichaceae bacterium | reverse complement strand
ATTTGAAAGAGAACCAAGCTCCAGCGAAATCGCCGAGCAGTTGGAAATGACCGATTTTGAAGTGGCTGATACGCTGAAAATTTCCGGGCGGCATCTTTCCATGGATGCCCCGTTTAGCAACAGCGAAGACAATCGCTTGCTGGACGTCATCCAGAACGATCATCAACCGCCGCCGGATTCGGATTTGTTGAGCGAATCGCTGAAAATCGAAATCGAGCGAGCATTGGCAACGTTGACAAAACGCGAAGCCGAAGTGGTGCGTCTCTATTTTGGATTGGGGCAGGAACATCCGTTGACGCTGGAAGAAATCGGTGAACGCTTTAACCTGACCCGTGAACGCGTGCGTCAGATTAAGGAAAAAGCGATCCGGCGTTTACGCCACGCCTCGCGCAGCCGCACTTTGCGTGCGTTTTTGGGTTGAAAAAGGAACCACTGTTTCTTTTCGACGCCTGACGGATGATTCTGTCAGGCGTTTTTTTTTGTCCAATTTCCGGTTTGAATTTTTGGCGTTTCTTTGTATGTTGGTTCATTCCGCTGATTGCTTTGATAGCGGAAAACCTGAATGCGGCAAAATTGTTGCTTGAAAACGAGATCTTTAACGCTTCGGCCAGCCGGGCGTGTTACGCCGCATTTTTAGCGGGCGTTTGGGCATTGGAACACGCAGGGGTTTCCGCGGAAGAAATTTCCCACAAACGATTGCAAGCAATGTTTAACCTGGAACGAATTCACCGGCGGAAAATTTATCCCCGGCGATTTCGTTCAAATTTGGTGGATATGCTGGATTTACGCATTGAAGCAGACTACAAAAGAGTAAGCATTTCACATAAAAAAGGCTACTATCCAACTGAAAAAGGCCCGTAAATTTGTTAGCACTATTTTAAAGGAGACAAGCCATGTCAATAATAAAAAACGCGAACTGAGTCATTGGCTTTTCAATAAACTCAAGAAAAAATGCCCCGAAATTGAACTGGTCAGCATTGTTGAAAGCCCGTTAGATCCCGATGACGTTTGGATTAATGTTGTTTATCCTGATGATGAGGACAAAGAAATCATCTTGCGCAGGCTGGCCGCAAGACTCGGAACGGATATTTTGGAAAAACACGATATTCTGCTTATCGTTACCGGCTGCGCGCGCAATGGCAAAAGCCGCAAATCGCCGCGAAAATTGCCGCGGCCCCTTGAAAAAACGGCCTGAGTGATGATGAAAAAACACCTCTTTTTCTGTTTACTGCTGATATTTTCAACGATGCTTTTGGCGGATGACGCCGATCGTCTGCGGCGATTGACCGTCTTGTTTACCAACGACGTCCACGGCGGCATCGCGCCGCAGAAAGCCGAATTCCTCAACCCGGAATTTCCGCCCATGTTAGGCGGTGCAGCCTCGGCGGCCGGCATTATCAAAGCATTCCGAAAGGAAGCGCGGGCAGAAGGCGGCGCGACATTGCTTATCGATGGCGGCGATACCTTTCAGGGTACGCTGGTCGGCACGTTGTCGAAAGGCAAAGCCGTGGTTGAATATTTCAACATGATGCATTACGACGCCGTGGTGCCCGGCAATCACGATTTCGACCTGGGCAAAGACAACCTGGCGGAGATGATCAAAATGTCCAAATTTCCCTGGGTCTCGGCGAACATTTATGACGCTGAAACCGGGAAACCGTGGAAATGGGTAAAACCGTGGGTGATTATCGAAAAAATGGGGCTGAAAATCGGGATTACCGGCGCCACCACCACCGGCACGGCGGTGATGAGTTTCCCGGATAACATCCGCGGGTTGGATTTTCATCACGAAATTACCTCGCTGCAAAACACCGTGGATGCGCTGCGCGCAAACGGCGCTGATTTGGTCGTTGCGCTGGTGCACACCGGCTTGCCGTACGATCCCCGCGAAGGCTATCAAAAGTTAAAACAGAAAACCCGGGAAGATGTGCTGCACGAGCGCGCCATCAATGCCATGGAAATTGCTCATTATGTCAAAGGCATCGACCTTTTGCTGGGCGGGCATTTGCACAAAGGATATCCTGAACCGTGGGTTGATCCGATAAATCATACCATTTGCCTGCAAAATTATGCCAATGGCGGCAACCTGGGCGTGGTGAATATTTACATCGACATGCCCACCAAATCCATCGCCGATTTTGACTTTGCCGCGGATCAAAACGACCTGCTGCTGCTTTCGCAGGATCAATTTTGGCCGGACAGCGCGGTGGCGGCATTTATCAAAAAGCAGCAGGACAAATACGAAGCGGATTTTCAGGAAATCGTCGGTGAAACGCGCACCGCGTTGACGCGTTCCAGCATCGGCGAAGCGCCCATGAATAATTTGATCACCGACGCCATGATCAAACGTGTAAAAGCGGATTTTTCATTTATGAATTTCGGCGGGATTCGCGCGGATATTAAGCCGGGGCCGGTGACGCGCGAGGATATTTTCAAGGTGCTTCCTTTCGGAAATGAGATCGTCACTTTTGAAGCAACCGGCGCTTTTATCAAACAAATCGTGGAGCGCAAATTGCGCGGCGGCGGACGCGGTTTGGCGATTGGCGGTGGAAAAGTCATCTTCAACAAAAAAATGCCGGACGGCCAACGGGTTGTTTATATGGAAATTAACGGTAAAGCGCTTTCGCCGGACAAAACGTATCGCGTTGCTGCCAGCGATTATTTGATGGAAGGCAATTCCGGTCTGTCGATGCTGCGGAATATTCCGCGCTCCCGGGTGGATTTTCAGGGCGTTTTGGTGCGGGATGCGGTCATCGAATACATTCGCGCGAATTCCCCCATCACCGTCAAAATGACCGGACGCTGGAAAGGCGACGACAACGCCCGGCCGTCGCCCGAATGGGTAAAAAAATTCAGCCCGGCGGAATAAAAAACCGCGAATACAATCAAAAATGTTTACGATAAATCACATCGATGAATTGTTTGAGCAGCCCGGAAAAGTGCACCGGCTTTCCGCGGCGTCTCATTCGCCATTTGAAGAAGCCTACCTTGCGGTGCGCAAAGCCGAGGGGCGGCTTTATCCCGATGATGTCCTAAGGCAATTGCCCGAGGTCAGCCCGGATCACCCGCTTTTTGGCGAATGGCAGATTCGCAAGGATACTTTAGATCGCATGTTGGCCTGTTTGCGCGGTAAATCCCGGCGTTTAAACATACTGGATTTGGGCTGCGGAAACGGTTGGCTGTCGAACCGGGTTGCGCAAAACCCTGGCTGCCGGGTATGCGCCGTGGATTTAAATCAGGAAGAGTTAGCCCAGGGCGCGCGGGTTTTTGCCGATAACCCACGGCTGGTCTTTGTTTACGGCGATATTTTTCAGCCGATCTTTCCCCGGAAAAGCTTTGATATAGTTTTGGCGGCCAGCAGCATCCAGTATTTCCCCGATGTTGCCGCGTTGATTCGGCGGCTGGGCGATTTTATTCACGCGCACGGAGCAATCCACATCATGGACAGCCCGATTTACCACGAAACGGAAGTCGCCAACGCTAAATTTCGAACGCTCCGGCACTACCGCTCGTTTGGATTTGAGCAGATGGCGCAGCATTATTTTCATCACACCTGGGAGGATTTAAAACCGTTTCGCTACCATTTTTTGTACAAACCACACCGTTTTTCCCAGCGGTTGGCAAAGTATCTTATGCGCAAAAATCGGTCGCCCTTTCCGTGGATTCGCATCCTGCCGAAAAATATCACCTGAAACCGAGAATTAAATTTTGATATTTCCCCGGAAAGCCTTAGATTCTCCGCACTTTTTACATTGTAGATTCTGTGATACCAGTCCTGCAATAGAAAACGCCCGGCAAAAAATAACCGGGCGTTTTTACTTTACAGATTTTTCGTTTTTTAGATGTCGTAATAGAGCGAAAATTCGTAGGGATGTGGACGGAGTCGCAAGGCGTCCACTTCGTTCTCGCGTTTGTAAGCAATCCAGGTTTCGATGACATCTTCAGTAAAAACATCGCCTTTCAGCAAAAAGTCGTGATCTTTTTCCAGCGCATCCAGGGCCTCGGCCAGCGACGCCGGGGTGGAAGGCACTTCGGCTAATTCCTCCGGAGAAAGATCGTAAATATCCCTGTCCAACGGTTCGCCGGGATGAATTTTGTTTTGAATGCCGTCCAGTCCGGCCATGAGCATGGCGCTGAACGCCAGGTACGGATTGCAGGTCGGATCCGGGCAGCGAAATTCAAGGCGCTTGGATTTGGGGCTGGATGAATACATGGGAATGCGCACCGCCGCGCTGCGATTTCGCTGGGAATAGGCCAGATTCACCGGCGCTTCATACCCGGGAACCAGGCGTTTGAACGAATTCGTAGTCGGGTTAGTCAACGCGATCAGCGCCTGGGCGTGTTTCAAAATGCCGCCGATATAATACAGCGCCATCTCGCTCAACCCGGCATATCCGCCCCCGGCAAACAGCGGCGTATCGCCTTTCCACAAGCTTTGGTGGGTGTGCATCCCGGAGCCGTTATCGCCGAAAATCGGTTTCGGCATGAAGGTCACGGTTTTGCCATGTTTACGGGCCACATTTTTAACGATATATTTGTAAAGCAGCATGTCGTCCGCTGTTTTGACCAGCGAATTGTATTTCAAATCGATTTCCGCCTGGCCGCCGCTGGCCACTTCGTGGTGATGGCACTCCACATTCAATCCACATGCGCCCATTTGCAGGATCATTTCGTTGCGGATATTTACAAACTGATCGTGCGGCGGCACCGGAAAATATCCCTCCTTTGCGCGGGGTTTGTAGCCCAGGTTTGGCCCCTCGTTTTTGCCGGAATTCCAATTCCCTTCCACGGAATCGATAAAATAATAGCCGGCATTGGCCGTTTGATCAAAGCGAATGTCGTCAAAAATAAAAAACTCCGCTTCCGGACCAAAATAAGCAATATCCGCAATGCCGGTGGATTGAACATACGCCTCGGCTTTTTGGGCAATGGCCCGGGGACAGCGGGAATATTTTTGCTTGGTGAGCGGATCGTAAACATTGCAAATCATGCTGACGGTTGTGGGTTCCATAAACGGGTCGATCAGGGCCGTTTCGGGGTCGGGAATCACAATCATATCGCTCTCATTAATGGCTTGCCAACCGCGAATGCTGGAGCCGTCGAACCCAAAACCTTCCTCGAACAAATCTTCGGTCAACAGCGAAATCGGCGTGGAAAAATGCTGCCAGAGACCGGGGAAATCCATGAATTTGAGATCGAGAATTTTTGCGCCGCTCTCTTTGGCGAATTTAATTACATCTGCGGGTGTTTTCGGCATCTTTGCCTCCTGTTTTAATTGTGGGTAAAAAAATTACGTTTTTAAGCTGTATTGTTTACTGATTTAAATAGCCTTTTAAAACAACAAGCATTGTGCCAGAATTATCCGTCAACCGGAAAAAATAGATATCGCTGCTATACAAAAAAATTTTCCCGGGTGTGAAGCGGAGCTTCTTCGTAAAAAAAGTGATACAAAGCAAGCGCTTTGCAGTGAAAATCGTTGATTTTTATCAATACTTGGTGCAATACCGGAGCGCCGGAATTGCAACACGATTTTCCAAGAAGCCCTGCTTCTCATTCACGCAATGTTGCCCTCTTTTAAAAAGCGCCCGGTACTGAATGGATTTCTTTAGAAAAATTTTATTTCAAAAAAATTGGTAGGTTTTTTCAAGGTTGAATGCTGCCCTGATTTGTACGATTTGTTTAATTCAGGGCAGCACAACCGGTCAGTTGCTGCTATTGTTGAGTCCGTACCGTTCGATGCGATTGCGAAGCGTGTTTCGGTGAATCCCCAAAATCCGCGCTGCCCGGGCCTGGTTTCCCCGGGTTTGTTGCAGCACTTTGGCAATCAGCATTTCTTCCACAATTGGCCACAGCCGTCCGTTAGGATTTTCGCGAATAACCGTTTGAAGGATGCGATCCAGCATGGTTTCAAGCGCTTCTTCGGTTGGCTGGGTCAGCCCGGTTGTGTTCCCGATTTCCAGATCATCCGCCGACAGCATCACCCCTTTGCCGAGCACCACTGCCCGGCGAATGCAATTTTCCAGTTGCCGCACATTTCCCGGCCAAAGATGTTCGCGAAGCATTTTTAGGGCATCTTTGTCAATTCCCGAAATATTTTTTCCGGTTTCCCGCCCGTATCGCCCAATAAAATACTTCACCAATTCGGGGATGTCTTCCCGGCGTTCCCGCAACGGCGGCAAAAAAATGGGGATCACATTCAAGCGGTAAAACAGATCTTCCCGGAATTGTCCGGCTTGGATAGCCGCTTCCAAGTCGCGGTGCGTTGCCACAATCAGCCGCACATCCGTTCGGATGACATTGTTTCCGCCCACCCGGGTAAATTCGCCATGCTGGATCACGCGCAGGATTTTTGCCTGGGTCGCCAGCGACATTTCACCGATTTCATCCAAAAACAGGGTGCCATAATCCACTTGCTCAAATTTACCCATTCGGCGTTCATTTGCCCCGGTAAACGCGCCCTTTTCGTAGCCGAACAGTTCCGACTCCAGCAAGGTTTCCGGCAACGCCGCGCAATTGACTTCCAAAAACGCGCGGTTGGCGCGCCGGCTGTGTTGGTAGATGGCCCGGGCAACCAACTCTTTTCCCGTGCCGCTTTCCCCGCGAATCAGCACCGTCACATCCTGGGCCGCAACCTGCCCGATCAGCTTGTAAACGTCCTGCATCGCTTCGGACGAGCCGACGATCATATCCCCATTTTCATCCCGCGGTTCTTTTTTTTCCGGAGAAACGGTTGTTTGGCGACGAGTGCGCCGGCTGTTTTCCACCGCTTTGTCGATCACGTCGCGCATTTTTTGGACATCAAAGGGTTTTAGCAGATACTCAAATGCGCCGAATTTCATCGCGGTAATCGCGGTGTTGACCGTTCCATAGGCTGTCATCATGATGATTTGCACTTTGTCGTCGATCTCGCGGATTTGCTTGAGCGCTTCCAGCCCGTCCATGCCCGGCATGCGCACATCCATCACGATGACGTCCGGTCGTTCCCGGCGCAATTTTTCCAGCCCTTCCTTAGCGGAATGCGCCGAAATTACCCGGTAATCCGGCGATAGAATTTTTTCAAATGAATAATGAATATTCGGCTCATCATCAATGATCAAAATGTTTGCCGCATTGCGCTTCACGCTGCTGCTCCGTTTATTTTACAGCTTTTTCGGAAATTTTTCATTTTTTAACTGACGGATGTATTACAAAATACGCGCCATTTTTGTAGTGGCATGGCGCGCCATGCCACTGCTTTTTGAAAAATCTGTTTGGTTCCAGCCTGCTCAGCGGGAGCTCTGCCGGGTTAAGACAAAGCCGTCTCAACCGGCAGTCGAATGGTGACATGCGTGCCGGCATCCGCTGAGCTGTTCATGCGAATTTCGCCGCCATGCGCGTCGATAATCCGCTTAACGATTGACAAACCGAGACCCAACCCGGTCGTTTTTGTGGTGGTAAAGGGCACAAAAAGATTTTTTTGCACCGCTTCCGGCAAACCGATGCCGTTATCGCGGATGGAAATTTCCAGATTTTCCGCCGTCGGTTGCACGGAGATCTCAATTTTTCCGCCGCCGGGCATGGCTTCGCTGGCATTGAGCAGCAAATTTAAAAAAACCTGCTGCAATTGCACCGGATCCGCCAAAATTTTCGGCAATGTTTCGGCGAATTGCGCGTCGATTTGGATATTTTTCCGGGCAAATTCCCGCGACAGCAAAAACAAAGCGTTTTGCAGGCTTTTTTGCACCCGGCAGGGTTTTCGGACGGCCTCTTTCGGTCGCGTAAAATCCAGCAAGCGGGTGATAATTTCGTTCATCCGCGACAGTTCTTCGCTGATCACCGCGCGGTCGCGATCATTCAAACGGTCGCCCGATTCGAAGATCATCTTGACGATGGTCAGCGGATTTCGGATTTCATGCGCGATGCTCACCGCCAATTCCCCGACAGAGGTCAACCGTTCAGCGTGCCGGGCTTGTTCTTCCAGGGTCAGCATATTTTCATAAAGCTGGGCATTTTCGATGGCAATGGCGCACAAGTCGGCAAAGGTTTTCAGCAGCCGTTTTTCCTCCTCGGAGAAGCGGTATTTGCGGGTTTTATAAATGTTGATCAAGCCGATGGCGCGATTGCGCACCACCAAGGGCACGGAAAGCAGCGAGCGCAGGCCTTCCCGCCGGGCAATGGCGGCAAACGGCGCATCCATTTCCTTTTCAATATCATAGGCGATCAGCGAGCACCGTTTTCGGATCACTTTGCCGATCGCGCTTTGCCGGATGGAAACATTCGGACGGCCTTGGTAATCGGGGCTGCCGCCGTGATGCGCTTTCAGCGTCAGCGAATCGTTGTCCTCGGAGATTAGCATGATGGAGCAAAGCGCGGATTTCATCAAACGGGCGGTGCGTTCCACAATTTGGCGAAGGGTTTTGTCCAAATCAAGGGTGCTGGCGATGGTCTTGTTGATTTTGATCAGGGTGGATAATTCCTCGATTTTCCGGTTGGCCGTATCAAAAAGCTGCCCGTTTTGGATGACTTGCGCGGATTGTTTTGAGAGCAGCGTCAGCAAATCGAGGTCTTCGGCGGTGAAGGCGTTTTTTCGGGTGCTGTCCACGTTCAGCACGCCGATGAGCTGTTCTTCCAGCAGCAGCGGCACCGCCAATTCCGACCTGATTTTTTCATTGACCGGCACGTAACGCGGATCGATGGCAACATCCAAAATGAGCAGCGCCTCGCCGTGTTCCGCCACCCAGCCGGTGACGCCCTCGCCGCCCTTCAGACGCACACCCTTGCTCGGCTCGGCAAACCCGCGCGACACTTCGATGTTGAGCAGGCGCTTTTCCCAATCCACCAAAATCAGCGAGCCGTTGGTCGCCCCGGTGATCCGCACGGCCGCATCGATAATCAGGTTCAACGCTTTTTTGGGTTTTAACGCCGAGGTGATGGAGTGAAACAGTTCGTACAGCAAATAATAACGATTTTCCGCGGGCGGCGATGTTTCGCGCTCCGCCGGATGAGTTCTGTTTGATTTCATTTTGCTTTCCCACGCCCGACCTTTGGTGAAACCAAAAATTAAACGGATTTTCGGTCGCGTGCAATGAAATCTTTTTCTAAGCGCGCGCATGAATAATCGCGCAATCGTTTTATGTTCGTCCTGGGTTCTTGCCTGCCGTTGTGAGAGTTTGCTCAGGTTAGGACAAAAAAATGTTTGTTTTTTTGTCGCTTTTTTTCTACCATCAAATATACCTGTAAAATGTCTGATAACAGCGGTGAAACCCGCAAAGAAAACGACTCTGGAAAGAAGTGAGATGTTATGCAGTTTCTGATGAACATCTGGTTTTGTCATGTTATGCAGTTAGGGAATCGGCGATATTTGGCTCAAGGACACGCAAAAATGTAAATGATCGGGATGATATACAGAACTTTATAATCACTGGTTATATAGCATAATTCACAATTACTTAACAACAAATATTTAAGGAGAGTTATCGTGAAACGCTATTTAACGGCTTTATTGCTTATTGGATTTTCTGTCGAAATTTTATGGGCACAGCACATCCCTGCCGGTCATTCACATGGCAGCGGGTCGATATGCTGGGGATATGCCTGCGGAAGGGTATACGGTAAATCCTGGAATAGTGTAGATTGCCCGCTGAATAATATTTATATGGAAGAAATTCCATCTGAATATTTTGATATTTACACTCCTTTTTCTTATCAAAATGTTCAGGAGGGAGATATTGTTATTTTTAGGAATGGCAATCATGTTTCTTATCTTGATCGAAAAGATGGACCCAACTCCACCCAGATTTACCTTGATAATGTTGATGGGCAAGGCGCACCGGAAGAAGATGATGTTCGGTTAGATATCATGAGTAACAGGTGGGATCCCCCGACCGGTTATGCCAGAAAGAAAAAACTATGGGAAATAAAACTCCAGAACAACTACACCGGTGGGAAGATCGGTTATCAATACAGCGAATACAGTTCACCTAAAGATGTATACAATCTGGATTGGGGCAACTCTGTTCAGGTTGATGCAGTTGATCATAACCGAACCGTAGTTTATAAAAAGATTTTTCAGAGATGGATAGACGATCAGAACAATCAAATTTCAACAAACAAAGTAACTTGGATTTCTATCACTCACAATCACCTGATTCAAAAAACCTTTACAGCAGAATTTTTAAATGAATATAACGTCACATTTGAAAATGAATTTGTGGGTATTTCCGATCCTGGGATTATTAAAGTAAATGGCGCTCAATATAACTTGCCTCAAAGCGGTTTTCCTGTTTTAGAAGGAAATTCCATAGATGTTGAGGCTTTAAACCAGATTATCAACGGTATTCATTATCGATTTGAAAGATGGGAAGATGGATCAACTTCCAGATATAAAACCATTTTCCCGACCGATGAGGTTCCCTGGGTGGCTGAGTTTGAGGGAATACCGCTGCAAGTAACCGGCGCTCACAATACCGCCCCTGCCGGTTCCAATGTTCATCTAGTATGGGATATGCATCCCAATCCCAATATCCGGTATCACATTTTCAGGAAAGTAAAAGGAGTCAGCGGCACTTCTCAAATTGCCAATTTGCCCAGAACAACCACCAGTTTTACCGATTATGATTACGTGGTAACAAACGGATATACTGATAAATTAATCTCTTATGATGTGAGGGCATATTATATCACCGAAAGCACTTATGCCGACAATAATTGGTGGAGTCTTTTTGGCTCAATCGCCTTCAAGCAAGCTGCCAACAATGATAGCTTGAATACCACCCTCCTTGCGTTTGGTATCCGCAATTTCCCCAATCCATTCAATCCCTCCACAACCATTGAGTATGTGATCCCTGAGCCGGGCGCTGTGCAAGTGCGTATTGTTGACGTCAGCGGTCGCATTGTAAAAACGCTGGTCAATCGCTATCAATCTGCCGGAATGTACTTCATTATGTGGGATGGCACAAATGAGTATGGCGAGAAAGCCGTATCGGGTTTCTATTTTCTGCAATTGGTTGGCAATGGTCAGACCGCCATCCGGAAAATATTGTTAATGAAATAGTTCTTGTTTCATTATTGGTAAGCGACCTAATTGTTCATTTGATGGGGTCGCTCTTTTATAAACTTAACGGAATATTGCGATATGAAATACACAATTCATCTTTTTACAATCTTGATTTTGCTTGTTTTAAGTTGTTCCAAAAATCCCTCTTCAACAGAGCAGCCTCCAAAGTTGGTCAAACGGGAGATGGTATTATTTGCCTCTGACCGCAACGGCGGCAATATGAACATCTGGATGATGGAGAAAGACGGCAGCAATCCCCGGCAGGTTACTTTTTACACCGAAGGGGATTATTTCCCGGCGGATATTTCCCCGGATGGTAAAACGCTGTTGTTTTATCGTTGGGATCATCGCACTCTTTATACAGCCATTTACACCATGCCGACGGTAGGTCCTCAACCGGCAGAGAGTGATTATCTAATTACGCAATTGTGTTTTCCCGGTAATTTTTTCCCGGATGGGCAGCGCTTTGTATATGCACAGCATACTATCATTTCCGACACGATGAGCCATGACGCAGTGTATATTTTTGACCACCGGGATAGCAGTTCAATATTAGTGACTTCTTTAGGATTAACTCTGAAAGATGCTGCATGGAATCCGGTTGTTTCGTCTGATGGAAACAAGGTTTGTTATGTGAAATTTTATTTTGATCCGCAATTTGGCAGGTCCGGCTCGTTTTTGGCGATGACTGACTTGACAACTTCTCAGATTGATACCATTACACCCGGAACTTGGGGCAGGTTTGTCGATAAAGCAGTATTCAAAAATCAAAATGAAATGATCATTACTTCTAATCTGCTCAGTCCAGGTACGCAACAAATAATCATTTTATCATTAAATACTGGTGATATGACATCTCTAACTGATTTTGTACGCCCACATTTTGCATATTCTCCAGCAATAGATGAAGTTGGAGCAAGTATATACTTCCGCTATAATGCTGGCGCAGTACCGGATACGACCTCGGAAATTGCCATGATTGACATTAACGGTGATAATTTTAAAGTTTTAACCAACAATAATAACCGCGAGGCTTCGCCAGTAGTAGCGGTTTTGGAGTTTTATGAGTAAGTGTGGTAGTCACACTACAGCACTACATAACCATCCGCTTCAACCTGACGCGAGGGGTTTAGAGTGCTTTTATAAATTCAGCAGTTTCATTAAGTTGTGTGCTGTCTTTCATAGTTAGAGGTGACCGCCCTCGCGCAGGTTAAGCAGGGCGTTCTGTCCGGCGCTCCGCGCCAGACAGAACGCGCCGATCATCCGGAGTGCTGTGGCGCTCCGCAGCGACAGAACCAACCGATTCAGCCGGCCCCAACAGGGGCGGATGATCGGCGCGTTAGGCGCTTAAATCTATATTGCCAAATCAGAATAAACCCTTTCGATTAAGATTTTAGCGAGGCAAATTGAGGTTGCATAATTTGACTTACATAATTATGTTACCTGTGGTAATTGAACTGAAAAAAAATTAATGAAGATCGGAAGTATAATGAGTCCTCAATTAAAAACTATAATAACCGAAA
>CAYVDX010000037.1:0-12655 GCA_964450485.1 uncultured Calditrichaceae bacterium | reverse complement strand
TCATTCCGCCCACCCGCAGAACCAAAACAGCGCTTACCAATAATTTGGAACGATACGCCGGTCATTGGCTTCGGGAAGGGCGCGCATTTTTAAGCACCAAAAACGATGAGCCGGAACTTTTTGCAAAATTGCGACAGTGGGGATGGCCGGTTGCGCAAATCTACTTTTTGCCGATTCATCTCAAGCAGCAATCGATTGGCGGTTTGCTGGTCGGAAATCTAAATAGTCAGCAACTGAATGCCCAGGAAATTCGTTTTTTGAATGAAGTCATACAATTTTTGTCAAAACGAATTCTGGAAGAAAAACTCACCAGTTCCGAATCACGGGAGGTCAGTGATTTTTCGGATCAATTATTGGCAAATCATTTTGACGAAGAAACCATTTTTCACTACGCCTGCCGTAAGTTGAACGAAGTAACAAATGCCACCAGTACCATCTTTTGGCAGTACAACAAGGGGTTTGGTTTTCTTTTTCCAAAATATTTTTACTTTTTGGAAGGCTTGAAAACCAATGAGCCGCATGAAAAAGACATGGTTTTCATGGAAAAAGAAAAGTTTCTGAATTCGCTGATTGGCCAGGGCAAAATGCAGTCAATTGACGAATTGTTGATTGACGAAAAACTGGATGCCGCGACCCAAAAAATTTTCAAAAAGCTGCAATATCGCCAGGTTTTAATGCTGCCGATGAAGATAAATGACGAAGTAACCGGAGCGTTATTTATCAACAAAAGCCGCCCGGATGATCGTTTCACGGTTTGGCAGATTCACAAAGCAGAGGAAATTGCCAAACGCACTCAAAAAGTCATTGAAGACACGCAAGCGGTTAAAGAAGCGGAACTGAAGCTTAAGCAGCTTTCGCGGATCTTTCAATTAGGGCGGGAGATTAAGTTAGGATTAAGCCTATATGCGGTGCTTTCCAGAATCACCTTAAACCTTAGAAAAACACTCGGTTGGAATGATGTGGCAATTCTGCTGACCGATGACAACGAAACGAATTTGAAAACGATTAATCGCATCGGTTTTAACGCGGCCATTGATTACGGTTTTGAATTAGGAAAAACGATTCCATTGGCGGAATTTAAGCAGCGGCTGGGTCATGCTGACCTGATCAGTAACTCATGGTTTACCAGCGCAAACCCGCAAAAAGACGGAAATGGCGCGTTTAAAAGCGCCAGCAAGGCGCCTGAGTGGCAGAAAGAAGACCTGATCATTTCGCCGCTGGTAACACGCAACGCGGTATTAGGGTATTTATTGGTCGCTGATCCGGTTGACCGGCTTCGGCCGACAGAAGAAAAAGTAATTCCACTGGAATACTATGCAAACCAGGCTGCCGTTTCCGTGGAAAATTCCGTTTTATATGAGGAACTTCGCGATAGCCAGGAACGATACCGGTCACTTGCGGAAACAATGAACCTTGCCCTGGTAACCTGTGATACGAAAGGGAAAATTTTTTATGTAAACCCGGCATTTGAAAAGCTTTTAGATTACACAAACGAAGAATTGTTAGGTAAAAAGGTGACATCTTTTTTTAAAAAAGATTCTTTGACAACGTTTAAAAAATTGAAGCAGCGGCTGGTTAGTAAAGATCAAGAGCACAATGATCACGTTGAAAATGTTGAATTAGAAATAACGAGTAAATCAAACGCGGCAATTCCGGTAAACGCGCATGGTTTCCGGTTTTATGAGCGACGAAAGCAAACCGGCTTTTTCTTCATTTTAAATGATTTGCGCGTGATAAAACGTCTGGAAAGGATGAAAGCCGATTTTAACTCCATGATTGTGCACGATTTGCGTTCTCCGATGAACGTGATCCAGGGATTTGTCGAATTAATTCGCAACCAGGTTGTCGGTGAAGTAAATACAGAGCAGGTTGAACTGTTAGACATTGTTAAGGAAAACGTCAAAAAAGTACTGGCCTTGGTTGATAATTTTCTGGTTGCATCAAAATTGGAGGTGGGAAAATTTAACATCGAACCTAAATTGGGAGAAATCAACGCATTAATCCGCAGACAAGTTGAAAACCATGCGGTATTAACAAAAAATAAAAATATTGAAATTGAATTGGATCTCGATCCGAATTTGCCGCTGTTATTTTTCGATACATTACGCATTGACCAGGTTTTAAACAACTTGCTCAGCAACGCAATGAAGTTTACGCCTGAAAATGGACATATTTATGTCAGCACTTCCCTTAAACATTTGGAAGAGAAGCGGGAGGAAAAGCTGTTTGCATCGATTTCAATTCGTGACACCGGCGTGGGAATACCCAGTGATAAATTGCCAAACATTTTTGAAAAATACGAACAAGTTGAGACAAATCAGAGTTTTAATATTCGCGGCACCGGGTTGGGCTTGTCAATTTGTAAAGAAATTGTTAATTTACACAAGGGTAAAATTTGGGTTGAGAGCAACACCGGTGAAGGAAGCACCTTCACTTTTACATTGCCGATTGAGCAATCCGTTGAAAAATTGCTCAAGTCATCAGAATAATTTTGTGAATAAAATTTTAAACTTCAACCAATATTGCACGTCTATAATCAAAACCGCCGATAAGCAACACACAATCCATCCACATGGCAAAAAAAACATCTCAAAAATCATCGACAACCCCTTTAATGGCGCAATATTTGTCCATTAAAGCGAAATACCAGGATATGATTTTGCTTTACCGGATGGGGGATTTTTACGAGACATTTTTTGAGGATGCAAAGCTCATTTCAAAAACACTGGGGATTGCACTGACAAAACGCGCGCACGGCAAGGCCGCCGATGTGCCGCTGGCCGGATTTCCGTATCATGCCCTGGATAATTATCTACCCAAATTAGTACAAGCCGGTTATCGCGTGGCCATTTGCGAGCAGGTGGAAGACCCAAAACTTGCCAAAACCGTGGTTAAGCGAGACGTGGTGGAAATCGTAACGCCCGGCACGGCGCTTTCGGAAAAACTGCTTGATCACAAACACAATAATTTTATCGCAGCGGTGTATTTACAGGGGCAGAACGTCGGCGTCAGTTATGGCGATTTTTCAACCGGGGAGCTTTATATTAGTGAAATTTTACTGGAAAATCTACTCAATTATCTTCAGGAAATCAGTCCCAAGGAAATCTTGCTGCCGGCGGGCATGTACGAGCAATTACGGCGCTCGTTTGACAAAAGAATCACGGCCATTACCACGAAAATCGACGATTGGATTTTTACCTACCGGTTCGCTTATGAGACGTTGATCGCTCATTTTAAAACGCCAAATCTGAAAGGATTTGGGGCGGAGGAATTCAAATTAGGCATTGTGTCGGCCGGCGCGCTTTTGCAGTACAGCAAAGACAATTTTCAAAATGATATGCCGCATGTTCGCACACTGTCGGTGATTTCTGCTGATGATTTTATGATTTTAGACGCCTCAACCCGTCGGAATCTGGAGATTACCAGCCCGATCATCGGAGGGGACGCCGAGGGCACGCTGCTGTCAATTCTCGATCATTCGATTACGCCGATGGGCGGGCGGCTGATGAAACATATCATCACACATCCCCTTATTTCTAAATCACCTATTCAGAATCGTTTGGACCGCGTGGAAACGTTTTTTGAGGATGAGGCTTTGCGAAAACAATTGCGAGAATACCTGGAAAATATCAGCGATTTGGAACGATTGCTTGGACGCATCGCCACGGGCAGAGCCAGCCCCAGGGATTTGGTCACGTTGAAAAAAGCGTTAGCATTCATCAAACCGATTCAGGAACTGCTGAATACACAATCGCACAAAACGCTGCAACAATTTTGCGATGAACTGGAAAGTGTTGAAGATGTCGTGCGCTTGATTGAAGATGCCGTTGCGGAAAACCCGCCGCAAAACATCACCGAGGGCGGCATCATAAAAGATGGCTATCACACGGAATTAGATGAGTTGCGCCATGTCAGCCGGGAGGGAAAAGGCTGGATTGTCGATTTACAAAATCAAGAGAAAGAACGCACCGGCATTCCGTCGCTAAAAATCGGTTACAACAAAGTTTTCGGTTATTATTTTGAAGTGACAAAAGTCCATCAGGACAAAGTGCCGGATTATTTTATACGAAAACAAACGCTGGTCAATGCCGAACGCTATATTACGCCGGAGCTGAAGGAATTTGAGGAGAAGGTTTTAGGCGCGGAAGAAAAAATGGCGGTGCTGGAATATCAACTTTTCCAGCAAATACGCGCGGAAGTAGCCGGGTGGGGGAGAGCGATCCAAAATAATGCCCGGTTAATTGCGGACCTGGATTGTCTCGCGGCGTTTGCACATGCCGCGAAATTGTACGGCTACGTAAAGCCGGTTATAGATGAAAATGATGCGATTCACATAAAAAACGGGCGTCATCCGGTTGTTGAACAATTGCTCCCACCGGATGAACCCTTTATCGAAAATGATACTGTCATCGATAACCGCGACACGCAGATCATGGTTATCACCGGGCCGAATATGTCGGGAAAATCCACCTATTTACGACAGGTCGGCTTGATTGTGCTGTTGGCGCAAATCGGCGCTTTTGTGCCGGCTGAATCTGCTCAAATCGGCATTGTTGACCGCATTTTTACCCGGGTTGGCGCATCGGACAACCTTGCGTTTGGAGAAAGCACTTTTATGGTGGAAATGCTCGAAGCAGCCAGCATTCTCAACAACGCCACGCCGCGCAGCCTCATTTTATTAGATGAAATTGGCCGCGGAACCAGCACATTTGACGGATTATCAATTGCCTGGGCTGTGACGGAGTATTTGCATCATTCAAAAAAAGTCGCCGCGAAAACATTATTTGCCACTCATTATCACGAACTCACAGAGCTGGCCACGCTGTATCCGCGAATCAAGAATTTTAGGGTGGCGGTAAAGGAATATGCCGATCACGTCGTTTTTTTACGCAAGATTGAAAAAGGGGGAATGGATAATTCGTATGGCATTTATGTCGCCCAAATGGCCGGTTTGCCGGAAGCTGTGGTTGAGCGTGCCCGCGAGGTTTTACAGAACCTGGAATCAAACGAATTGACCCCCAATAAATCCCCGCGTCTGGCTCGAAGACGCTCGGGAATGCAGGTCGATCCAAACCAATTGAGCCTGTTCGGTGTGGCAAAACCATCGCCGGTTGAAAGTGAACTGCGTAAAATTGACATCAATACGCTAACCCCGATTGATGCGCTTATTAAGCTCAAATCTTTGAAAGATATTCTTTCGGATGATGAAAAATAACCCGATTTTATTGCAATAATTCATTATTTCACAGAAATTTAGGTAAATTTTTCATTTTTTCTCTTGCATAATTTATTGCTTGCGGTTATCTTCTCAGGAAAACTAACCGATAACCTTTAACGACTTTTTGGAGGTCGCCTGATGAGGACAGTGACGAAGAAAGAAGTTGCCAAAAGAGTTGCAAAGGCAATGGGTCAAAAAATTTACGTCACCGAAGAATTTGTAAATATCGTATTTGAATCTCTACGTGAAATTTTGGCTGAGGCCGATCCGGAAATCCGCATTGAAATTCGAGATTTTGGCGTATTTGAAGTGAAGCAAACCAAACCTAAGCCGAAAGCCCGCAATCCCAGAACCGGTGAGATTATATATGTTCCGGCTCGTCGTAAAACCCATTTTAAGCCTGGCAAATTATTGAAGGATATTCTCAAACAGCCGCTTGACAACATGTAAGACCAAATGTTACCAAAAACGGTTGACGTTCTTTGAATTATTTTAAAAAATTTAACGTTGATTTATCGTTTTCAATCAATAAATTACCGCCTTTTTAGCAATAAAAAGTGCGGTTTTTTTTTAGAAATTCATGTTAAGCGAGGCAAGCCGAAGGGAGCCTTGCAAAAGGCATTCCACTGCTTGGTACAAGTTCTGCTTTTTACGGTTTATACAAACAACCGCTTTCGTTATTATTCAGCAGTGTCATAATCAGGCAGGTTTTTCGTGAACGTACACACGCCAAACCTTGACGGTTTTCCGGATGTTTTTCAAATATCGCTAAAAATTTAAAAAACATGGAATGTTTAAAGCCTGTCAATAAACCTTCAAGGTTTTTATGCTGAGATTACAGGAAAAGCCATTTTGTAAACACCCGGGGTAGTAATCGCTGAATAGTAACCATTTTTCAGTTAAAAATTAACATGATTGAGGATGAAGCATGGCAAAGCGAAATAAAAATACGCTCAAAGCCGGCGTCGTCGGTTGCGGGGGTATCGCTCAAGTCATCCATATTCCCATTTTAATGAAGTTGCCAACTATAGAAATCGCGGCTATTTGTGATATAGATACTCATAAAACTGCGTTTGTTTCCAATCGCTTTGGCGTAAAGGCCATTTTTAGCGATATTGAAGAAATGTTTCGCCGGGTCAGGCTTGATGTTGTGTTTATCCTCACCCCAAACAATATGCATTTGCCAATGAGTTTGATTGCGATGCGCAATGGTGCGCATCTGTTTATCGAACGCCCTTGCACGCGAAATGCCGCGGAGGCAAAACAAATTCAGAAAGCCGCCAGGGATTTTGGACGAAACGTAATGGTTGGCATGCACTCCCGTTTCCGCGGTGATATTCGCACCATCAAGGGGTTTATTGATAACAAAACCATCGGCGATATTTTTTTTGTAAAAGGAGAATGGCTTCAATCGGCGTTTCACACCATAAAACAAAAATGGTGGTTCAAAAAGCGCGTTTCCGGCGGCGGCGTATTTTTGGACCTCGGCATCCAAATGCTGGATACAAGCTGGTGGCTTTGCGGAAAGCCTGTTTTAAAAACGGCAAAAACCTTTTTGCGAAAAATACAAACAAATCTGGATGTGGAAGATTTTTGTGTGACCCATCTGGAATTTGAGAATGACTTACAAATGATTTTTACAACAAGCTGGCATTTTCCAATTGAAAAAGATCAGTTTAGCGCAGACCTGTTTGGTTTGAACGGCAACGCATCCGTAAATCCGTTGTCCATCGCCAAGGCAATCGGTAGAAAAACATTGGACGTTACGCCTAAACTATATGAGAATCGCACCAGAAACATCTTCAGAATGGCGTATCAAAACGAGATAAGCCATTTCGTCAACTATTTGCAGGGACAAGAAGCCGTGCTGGAATCCGGTATTGATGACGCGGTAGAAATCATGCAGATCGTTGATCGAATTTATAAATCGATTTAAGCTAAATCTTGCGTAAATAAATATTTAAGCATATTTTTGATGTCAACTCAATTACTAAAACGATTTGTTATCTTAATGATACTTATCCAGCCGGTGTGTGGGTTTTTACAAACTCAAACGAGGGGGAATGAAACAATTATTGCCAATTTATTAGTCGCACAGGCTTTGGAAAGTATTACAGAGATCATCCGACCCGGTCAGCGTATTCAAATTAAGGCAAGTGAAAATACCGACGCCAACCGTTGGCTCACTCAAATTTTAACAGACAGTTGCCTTGAACGAAATTATTTAGTTTATTCTTCACCGGACAGCGCCGCTAAAACGGATTATGTGATTGAAATTGCAGATGTCAAAACAAAAATCAGCTATCACCCGACCGGGCAAAAGCTGCTGATTCTTAAAAAAGGCTATCGAAGGTCTCTTACAGCGGAATTTCGGCAAATTATCCGTGATAAAAATTCGCGCATTTGGATGGATAAACAGTTTAAAGAAGAATATAGTGATGTTATTCCCGCATCTGTAATCAGCGACGTTGAGAATAAAGAAAAAAGATTTACCACGGGAACAAAAAAGCAATCTACGTTTATAAACCGCTGGTTAGAGCCGGTCATTATTACTACAGCCACAGCAACCGTCGTTTTTTTGTTCTATTCATTGAGGAGCGATAATTAAGATGTTTAAAAAGAGTTATGGATTTATCTGTTTTATGTTAGGTTTTCTTGTTTTGCTTAGTTGCGGCAAGCGCGTAAAAAAGCAAGATTTAGGGCCAGACCAGTATTTTGAGTACGCGAAAAGCAAGTTTGACAAAGGGCATTATTTAGAAGCTGTCACTGAATTCACGGTTATAACATTGCGATATAGCGGCGATCCGGTTATTGACGACGCTCAGTATTATTTGGCGGAATCACATTTCAAGCAAAAAGATTACCTGATTGCGATCTCCGAATACCAAAAGTTGATACATGACTATCCGCAAAGTCCCTACCGGGAGCTGGCGCAATTCAAAATCGGGTTATCGTATTATCATTTATCATTGCGTCCTGAGTTAGATCAGGAATATACAAAAAAAAGTATCCGGGCTTTTCAGGATTATGTCGAAGAAAATCCGAAACACGAACTGAAGGGAAAAGCCGAAGAATATATTTTAAAATTGCGAAAAAAACTGGCGAAAAAACATCTGCTTGCCGCGACAACTTATCGAAAAATGGGGGAATATGAAGCAGCGGTCATTTATTATGATTTGTTATTGGAAAAATATTATGATACCCAACCGGCGAAAGAAGCGCAGTTCTGGAAAGGAGAAGTTTTATATAAACTGAAAAAATATCCGGCAGCATTGAACGCGTTTACCGCCTATGTTGAAAAATATCCCGATCATGCTTATGCTGAAAAGGCAAAAAAACGCATCAGTAAACTTTCAGAAATAATACAATCCACTGAAACAGCCCCACCCGCGCCAAATGAAGCCAGCCGAAATTAAACGAATCGGTCTATTTGGCGGGACATTCGACCCGGTTCATTTGGGACATCTGATCATCGCTGAAACATTACGGGAAAAATGCCGCCTGGATATTGTGTTTTTTATCCCAACCGGACATCACGCCTTAAAAGATATGCGGCATATAACGCCGTCTGCTCATCGTTTACGGATGCTTGAATTGGCCGTTGAAGACAATCCCCATTTTGTGGTGAATGATTTGGAACTAAAACGGAAGGGGATTTCATTTACGATTGATACGATCAAATCGCTAAAAAAAGCGTATCCACCAGCACAAAATGAACTTTATTTTATGGTAGGCAGCGATGTTGTCAACGAATTTCATCGCTGGAAAAGCCCTGATGAAATATTGAAATTATGTAATTTCATCGCCTTTGGCCGGGAAGGGGCAGAGATTAACCCTGAAGCAAAATACGCATCATCATTCCGGTTTATTTCCGTTCCGGGGATTGAGATATCCGCATCAGATATTCGACGCAAGGTTTCCGCCGGTAAATCGATCCGCTATCTTGTGCCATCGTCGATTCAAAATTATATCAAACAACATGCCTTGTATCAAGATCGCTTGTAGAAATATATCTTGCAAAGATTTTTGCAAACCCTTATATTTTTTGATCAATTCTGAGTTTAGCAACCGCCTGGAGGCTGGATGGATATTCAAGAAATTAAGCAGTTAATCAAACTTGTGGAAAAGAGTGACATCGGTGAAATTGAACTGGTCGAAGATGGACGAAAAATCAGGATTAGCAAGACGAGTCGCCTGGAGAGCAAGTTTGCAAAAAGCAGCAATGTGATGAATCCTGTGTACCTACAGCCGCCCCAGGCAAGCGTCCCGCCTGTTCCCATCGGAACAACCGAACCAACACCCCCTGTTTCTGAAAATGAAAAAAATGCGAATCTTGTTGAAGTTCGTTCACCAATGGTTGGTACATTTTATCGCGCTCCCGCACCAGATGCTGATGCTTATGTTGATGTTGGTAGTAAAGTTACCGCCGGTTCCACGCTATGCATTATTGAAGCAATGAAACTGATGAATGAAATTGAATCCGAGGTGAGTGGAAAAATCGTCAAGATTCTCGTTGAAAATTCTCAGCCCGTAGAATATGATCAAGTTCTGTTTTTGATCGAAAAAGCTGGGTAGCAAATGTTTTATAAAATCAATAAAAACAGACTTTTTTCTGTGGGAGAATCCACCCATTGTTTAAAAAAATTTTAATTGCAAATCGCGGAGAAATTGCATTACGAATCATACGCGCTTGCAAAGAACTTGGCGTAAAAACGGTTGCGGTTTATTCAACTCCGGATGAAAACGCTTCCCACACAATATTTGCCGACGAAAGTGTCTGCATTGGCCCGCCGGAAGGAATCAAAAGCTATCTAAATACAACTCAGGTTATTTCTGCCGCGGAAATTACCGGGGCGGATGCCATTCACCCTGGCTATGGTTTTCTTGCTGAAAACGCTGATTTTGCCGAAATGTGTGAATCAATTAATTTGGCTTTTATCGGGCCCAAGGCAGATGTCATTCGCAAAATGGGGGACAAAGCTGTCGCAAAGGAGACAATGCGTGAAGCGGGTGTTCCGGGAGTCCCGGGCAGTGACGGCGTCTTGAGTTCTGTTGATGAAGCAAAACAAATTGGTAAAAAAATTGGTTACCCGGTCATTTTGAAAGCCGTGGCCGGCGGCGGCGGCAAGGGGATGCGGATTGTCAACACGGAAGACGATATCGAAGGCAGTTTTATGATGGCCAGCGCCGAAGCGGAAACCGGTTTTGGCAATCCTGATTTATACCTTGAAAAATATATCGAAAATCCCCGGCATATTGAAATCCAAATCCTGGCGGATCGTTTCGGTAATGTTATTCAATTAGGCGAGCGTGAATGTTCGATTCAACGACGACATCAGAAATTAATCGAGGAAGCACCTTCGCCGGTTGTGGATGAAAAGCTGCGAAAAAAAATGGGGAAAATTGCTGCCAACGGCGCTAAATTTGTTAATTATGAGAGCGCCGGCACCATAGAATTTTTGTTAGACCCACGCGGTCATTTTTATTTTATGGAAATGAATACACGCATTCAGGTGGAGCACCCGGTGACGGAAATGGTTTACGGCGTGGATTTGATCAAAGAGCAGATTCGAATTGCCGCTGGTCAAAAACTCAAAATTCGCCAGGAAGAAATGTTTCCACGCGGTCATTCGATCGAATGCAGAATTAATGCCGAAGACCCTGAAAAAAATTTTATGCCCGCCCCGGGTGAAATAACAAATCTTCACCTACCCGGCGGCCCCGGCGTTCGGGTGGATACCCATATTTACAATGCGTATAAAGTACCGCCGTATTACGATTCTCTGATTGCCAAGCTGATTGTTTCCGCGCGAAACCGGAGAGACTGTATTAGCCGGTTGAATCGCGCCCTTGATGAATTTGTCGTGGAAGGGATCAAAACCACAATTCCTTTTCATAAATTTGTGATTAATACGCCGGCCTTCACAAGTGGAAATTTTGACACGCATTTTATTGAAGAGATATACGAACATGTTAAAAAAGAAATATCTGTAGAATAACCGAAGGAGATGTTACGATGAAAATACCTGCGGATCTTAAATACACCAAGGCACACGAATGGGCGCGGATAGAAAATGATGTCGCGATTGTTGGGATAACAGATTATGCCCAGGGGGAACTCGGCGATATTGTTTACGTTGAGTTGCCACAAATGGGCGATGAAGTTGCGATAAATGATACTTTTGGCACCATTGAAGCCGTAAAAGCCGTTTCTGACTTATATGCGCCATTATCCGGCGAAGTGATTGAGGTGAATTCAGCACTGGAAGATACACCGGAAATTATCAACCAAGACCCTTACAACGATGGGTGGATGATTAAAATTAAAATAAAAAACATGAAAGAAGTTGATGAATTACTCGACAATAGCCAATATGAAGCATTTATATAATAAGGTTGTTAATTAATGGCAAAAATACTGGTTGTTGATGATAACATCGATATGCTGGACACCTTGGACCACCTTTTTACTTTTTATAATTTTGAGGTCTTGCGTGCTGAAAATGGCAAAATTGGCATTGAAGTCGCCAAGCGTGAAAAGCCGGGTATTATTATTTTGGACGGGCTAATGCCGGTGATGAATGGTTTTGAAGCCTGTGAGAAGTTAAAATCGAACCATATCACAAAGGATATTCCGGTTATTTTTCTTTCAGCCAATTATACGGATCGCCCGCATTTATTAATGGGATATGAGCTTGGCGCGGATGATTATATTCTAAAACCTTTCAACGCCAAAGAATTGATTTCAAAAGTAAAAATGTTATTACATCGCACGAAACTGATTGAAGAAATACGTCATGAAAATTGTTTCTTACAAAAACAAAATTTTGAGCAAACCCTGCCCGGGGTGGACTCACCTTTCAGCGATCAATACATGGATAACTCAATCATTGATCTGTTGACCGGTCTGTACAGCATCGATTTTTTTAAAAATTATCTTGTAAAAAACTTGATACAGCTAACCTGCGAAAAAGAACTTGTAGCGATCATACTCATAGAAATCGGTAATTTTGAGACCGTTAACACTGTTTATGGCAGTAAAACCAGCGATTATGTCTTAACGAAAGTCGCAAATATTCTGATAAAAAACACTGTTGCGCCAAACGTTATTTTCAGAGCCTGGAAGAACAAATTTGGGATTTTTTTGCTGAATTCTCCGAACAACGATTTTACTGCCGAGCGGGAACGCATTCGCCAAAAGATACAACGTAGCGGGATATTTGACTCAAAGTTTTTTCAACAACGGCGGACGGTGCAACGAAGGAAACAGCCCAAAGAAAATATAACCGTGAATCTTGGCGTAACAACACTTGACCCGAACTGTGATCCATCGGAAATGCTTGCCCGCGCTGAAGCCGCTTTGCATGAGGCTGCAATATCAGACCATAAGCGGACGAAAAAATATTCAAATCTTGTTAGAAATTAGAAATTATTTTT
>CAYVDX010000036.1:0-12682 GCA_964450485.1 uncultured Calditrichaceae bacterium | reverse complement strand
AAACAAAAAGATATATTAATTATTTTGTCGTTAATCATTTTGTCTATAATTGGCCGGTATTTTTGTCCACTTACTTATTTAAAGAATCCGCGACAATCCGCGGCTGAATAATTACTAAGCTTTGTTTTGTCAACCGTGAAATTTGACACCGGTGTACCGTTTCAGATCACCCAAAAATAAAAGGAGGTGCGACATGGCATTCGATCCGGGAAGCAGCGTTCAGGATTACCTTGCTTTTGGCGAGTTCGGGGGCGTGAATCCTTCAATCACCGATTCGTCAACCTACACATTTTTGAATCCGAAAACCATGGAAGAGATTTTCGAGCGTGAAATTGAAGGATGTTATTTGTATTCCCGCCACTGGAATCCCAGCGACAAATATCTTTCGCAGGCGCTGGCGCGAATGGAAGACAGCCCGGCCGCGCAAGTCACCGCATCGGGTATGTCAGCGATCAGCGCGACGATTTTGCAGCTTTGCGGCGGCGGTGATGAAATTATCTCCAGCCGCACCATTTACGGCGGCACGTACGCGCTGTTCAAGAATTTTTTGCCCAAACTGGGGATCAACACGCGCTTCGTAAATATTCTTGATTTGAGCGCCGTTGAACAGGCGATCACGCCCCGCACGCGGGTGCTTTATTGCGAATCGATGAGCAATCCGCTGCTGGAAATCGCCGACATTCCGTCGTTGAGCAAAATTGCTGACAAACACGGCCTTAAACTTGTGGTTGACAACACTTTCAGCCCGATGCTTTTTTCGCCGTTTCGCATGGGCGCGCACATTGTTGTGCACAGCATGACCAAGTTTATCAACGGTACCAGCGATTGCGTGGCCGGCTGCATCTGCGCGGACGAAGATTTTGTCCAGCAATTGACTGATGTAAACACCGGCGCGACCATGTTGTTAGGCCCGGTGCTGGACAGCTTTCGGGCATCCAGTATTCTAAAAAATCTCCACTCGCTGCACATTCGCATGCAAAAACATTCGGAAAACGGTCATTTTTTAGCAGAGAAATTACACGGGCTGGGGCTGAAAGTATTTTATCCCGGTCTGCCGCATCATCCCCAGCATGAGTTGATGAAAAAGCTGATGAATGCCCAATACGGCTTTGGCGGCATGTTGGCAATGGACATGGGCGATACGGAAACCGCCAACCGTTTTATGATGAAAATGCAGGAAGAAAAAGTCGGTTATCTGGCAGTGAGTTTGGGTTATTTTAAAACCCTGTTTAGCTCGCCGGGGCACAGCACTTCGTCGGAAATTCCCGAAGCGGAGCGCGCCGAAATGGGGTTGAGCGATGGATTGGTCAGAATGTCGGTGGGGCTGGACAGCGACATTCGGCGGACGTTTGAGAGAATTTATCGTTGCCTGGAAGCGGTGGGGAAACAGCCGTTAATTGCCGCTGAATGATCAAAAATGAAACGCCGGTTAGCATCCCTGTTCAAGCGCGGGTGATGCTGACCGGCTGTTTCAGGTGACCGTTGCGTCATAAACTTTTACTTCTTTGTCAAGTTGATCCGCCAGCTTGTCGATTGCTATTTCCAAATCGTAATGCGATTGTAAATTGATCCAAAATTGCGGCGACATTTTAAAATATTTCCCCAATCGTAGTGCCGTGTTTGCCGTGACGGCGCGTTTGCAGTGAACAATTTCATTGATTCGCCGCGCCGGCACATTGATGTCCTTGGCGATTCGATATTGCGAAATTTTCATCGGTTTTAAAAATTCCTCCAACAAAATTTCTCCGGGATGAACCGGCGGCATTTTTTTATTTCCCATGTTTTTTCTCCTTAATGATAATCTACAATTTCTACGTCAAACGCATCTGTTTCCTGCCAAACGAAACAAATTCGCCATTGCCGGTTAATGCGGATGCTGTATTGCCCCTTGCGTTCGAATTTTAAGGCTTCCCGTCGGTTTGATGGCGGTATTCTCAAGGAGTTTAAATCCGGCGCAGCATCAAGCATCCACAACTTCCGCAAGGCAATTTTTTGAATACGCTGAGGCAGTTTACTATAATGGTTTCGTTGGTATATCTTTTCCGTTTCTTTATCTTTAAAATTCCTTATCATGTGAAATAATAAGGAATTTTAGTATTAACGTCAAGCGTTACTATTTTTTGATTTAATTTACAGTCGTCACCCGAAAAAATCATAAAACAGTCGCGGCTTCCAACAACCGCTTTGCCGTGCTTTGCACAAACGCGGTATGCCGTATCAAATCATCATTTAAATGGGACGGGGCGGCGTAACCGAGCCGTTTGGCCAGAAAAATAAATTCGTTGCTGTTTTCCGGCGGAACGGTGAGGTCCTTGGCGTTGCCGCGCACCATCCGCTGTGCTTCGATCAGGCGGCGCAAAAACAGGTATGCATCGCCCAGTTTTTGGTAATCGGACGCCGCGATCACGCCGTTTTTTTTCAGCGCGGTCAGGGCGTCGAGCGTGTTCGGACAGCGCAATTCCGGCTTTTTCGCGCCGTGGATAATTTGCAGCCCCTGCACAAGATATTCCAGATCCACCAGGCCGCCGGGGCTGAATTTGGCGTTCAGCGTGCCGCCGGCCACCAATTGGCGAATTTGCCGCTCCCGGATGGCCCGCATTGCCGCTGCGTCAAATGAGTTGGCGCGATACAACAGCCGGTCGCGAATGTCGATAATTTGCCGTCCAAATGCAACGCTCCCGGTAATCGGGCGCAGCCGCACCAGCGATTGACGTTCGTAATGCCAGGCCGGCCCGTCCGGCGCAAAATAGCTTTCAAAATCAGTGAACAAAACGCCCAGCCGCCCGGCTTTGCCGTAGGGGCGCAGGCGAAAATCCAGTTCAAAAATGCCCTCCCGCCGCGATTCAATCATTTTGTCGATGGCTTGCGCCAGTTTGGTAAAAAATTCCGCATTGGCAATTTGTTTTGCACCGTTGGTTTTTCCTTTTGCCCGGTAAATGACCATCAGTTCGATATCCGAGGCAAAGCCAATCTCGCGCCCGCCGAATTTTCCCAGCGCGCAAAGGCTGAAGGCGCATTTTTCGCCGGTAGTCGTCATGGGTTCGCCAAATTGCGCGGTGAGATTTTCATAACACAACCGCCCGGCAGCTTCCATGATTACTTCGGCGAGATCGGACAGTTCCTCGGAAAATTGCCGGAATTCACTGATCATATTTTGGATGTAACGCATATCCACGCGAAACATTTCGCGGTCTTTGAAAGCGTTCAGAATTTTGCGCTGCGCCCCCGGTTCCGGCGTATTCCCCAATTCCTTCCACAGTTCGCGCCGCAAAATTTCTTTCGATTTTGCATTTTTTAGCACGTCTAAATTCCGGATGACCGGGAACAGGTTGGAATGCTGCATGCGCAAAAAGTCGTCCCACAAAAAATCGCTGACCCCCAGCAGCCGCACCAGCGCATCTAACACATCGGGGCGTTCCAAGGAGGCTAATTCCGGGTAGCCGCCCGGTTGTGAAAATATTTGTCCGACCAGTTCGCGGAAATGGTGCATCGCCGAAGCAGGGTTTGGCGAAAGCGGCAGCAAGTGCATGAATTGCTTGACCAGCACGATTGCCGCGCGGAGCTGCCGCTGCCCTTCGGGATCGATGATTTTTCCGCCTGATTCATCCGTGACAAAGAGCGTATCGTGGGCGCGATTCTCCAGCGAGCGCACCTCAACCCGGGCGATATATATGCGGTTCAGCGACAACGCATTGGTGAATTCATACAAAAAACCGGCGGTATCCGCGGCGTCGATTCGCAAAACGGTGTAGTCAGCGGCGGCATTGTTGTCGATCTCGATATCGACCGGCAGCAGCGATTGGGATTGGCCGGAAAACCGCGGCAAGGCATCGGCAAAAAGCCGCGCCAATTCGCCCTGTGCCTTTTCCGGCTGTTTGTTTTTTAGCCGGTCAAAAAGCGCGCGCAAATCCCGGGTGTATTGCGCCCAAACATCCGGCGAATCATCATTCCCCAGGCGATGCACGGTGAACACATCGATAATTTTTCGCCGGGGAATACCGCTTTTTTGACGCAGTTTGTAAAATTGGGAAACAGACATTCGCCGGCGCTTTAGCGGGCGTGCAACTGGTTGTTTTTCCTGTGTATAGGTAAAAATATGGCCATCCAAAATGTTAAAGCGATGCACAAAAAGCAGCCCGCAAATCAGCGAAAGCGCGCCTAAAAAGTCATAACCGGCGATGGTCACCCGCCAACGCGTTTCATTTAGGGCAACAGCGTCAACTTCGACGAGATTTTGGGCGTTTAATTTCTTCCCAAGCGCCCGGTGTCGCGCACGTTGCATTTCGTCAAACAGCGCGTCGTAGGCAGGGTATTGCGTTAAAATAACCGGCGCCCTGGCGATTTTATGCGCGGAAATATTTGCGGAGATCACCTCTTCGGCGTAGCTGCTGTCCAAATATTGACGAAAAACGGCGCGAATGGCGTCGCGGTGTTGTTGATAGCGTTCTAAAAATTGTTTCCCGACGTTTTCGCCTTCGAAGCCAAGCCGCCGCCCCAGGTAACGCAACTCCCGGAGATCCGTGGGAAGCTGGTGGGTTTGGCGATTATGCATAATTTGTAAATAGTGCTCCACGGATCGCAAAAAATTGTAGCCGTCTTCTAAAATGCGAAAATCTTTTGCCGGTAAAATACCGCGGGTGTGCAGTCTCGCCAGGGCGTTCAGGGTGCCGCGGCTGCGGATTTCCGGCAGGCGGTCGCCGTGCAGCAGTTGGAGGTATTGGGTGGTAAATTCAATGTCGCGGATCGATCCGGCGCCGCTTTTCACCTCGCCCCACTCCGGGCCGCCGCGCCGTAATTTTTGCTCGATTTTTTGTTTCATTTCGTGCACTTCTCGGCGAAGCGCATCCGTGTCGAGCATTTTTTTCTGTTCCGGGTCAAAAATATATGATCGCGCTTGCAGGATAAATTGATCGCCCAATATTTCATCGCCGGCAATAAAACGGGCTTTTAGCAATGCCTGTTTTTCCCAAAGCCTGGCGTGATTTTTCAAATAATCCATGTATTCATGCAAGGCCGGCGTCAAATGTCCGGCGTTACCCCAGGGGCGCAAGCGCATGTCCACGCGATAAAAAAAACCTGCCGGCGTGGGCTCGCTCAACGCGCGGATCAGCGACTGCCCTAATTTTTGATTGGCGCGATTTCGTGATTTGCAGATAAATAACAGATCGATGTCCGAGCTATAATTTAGCTCGCGGCCGCCTAATTTTCCAAACGCCAACACCGCAAAGCCCCCGGCGGCGTTTTCCATTTGTGCGGCTGAAATATCCAGACAAATCCGCACGACGGCGTCGGCTAAATTGGATAGCTGCCGGGTAATCGCCCGAAAATCCAGCACGCCCAACAAATCCCCGGCGCCAATGCGCAGCAATTCCAGCCGTTGAAAACGATGGAGCGCATCCCGCGTTTTAGCGGTTGGGCAATCATCTTTTTCGGCAAAATTTTGCCATTCTTCGTAAAGCCGCGCCGTGGTTTTGAGTTGCCCAAGCTGTTCGCGGGATTGGATTTCTTCAAAATGTTGGGGATTTTGCAGCAAAATATCGCTCAAAAACTGGCTGCCGGCAAACAGGGTAATCAATATTTCCAAACATCGGGGCGCGTGACGAAAAACAGCCAGCTTTTCCCCCGGATTTGCTGATTGTTTAATAAAATGCTCGAAATTAATGAGCGCGCGGTCGGGACTTGCGGCGTTGCTTAACAAAGATAACAGGTTGGGTAAAATTGGCGTCAGCACGCGGGGAGATTGAGCAACCGTTGCGATGCGCAGCAAACACTGATGAGCGGAGCGCCAATCAATAAAATCCACCGACGCCAGCAAGGATTCTATTTCCGCGGCGTTCAACTGATCGGGAGAAAAAAATTTTTCAATAATATTTTTGTCAAAGGAGAGCATCCGAAATTTCCCGTTAAAGGGGAAATATAAAACACTCGGCGAGCAAAATCAAAGTTTCAGAAAGGCGGGGATTAATTTTCAAAGCTGATTTTTTTGATAAAAAAGTAAGTCGTATTTTGATCGGTGGTGCTAATTTCGACGGTGTTGAGTCCCGCGCGTAAATATTTTCCAATTCGCCATTGTTTTTCTTCCAACGCGCCTGCTGCTTCAAGTTTTCTCGGCGTGTAATCAATCTTCAAACTTTTTCCGTTCACTTTAATCCGAATGTCCGTCTTGCGGGAAGATGTTTGCGGATAGCGCTCTTCCGATGCCGCTGCTGATAACCGTAACACAAAATCCTGTCCCGGCTGATAATCCATCGGTAGCGAAAAATTTATTCTTAGCGCATCATTCCCCTTGGGATTCCGATAGGGGAAGGCAAAGCCCATCTTCCAAACATAACGATTGAGTTTCTCGTGAAACACCACCTGCGGACCCGCCTCCCGGCTTGAAGCAAAGGCGCGATTTTTCAGTGTAAATCCTGTGATAATTTCGCATTTGTTGGTTCGAATATTCCCGGTACTATTGACTTCCGCGACAAGGTTTAATTGCGGAAAATATTCAATGGCTAACTCCAACGGCTTGTTTGGTATTATGTTGATGGTGCGGGTTGCCGGTGTTTTATAACCGGTGATATCGCCAAAAGAAAGTTTGTGTTCCCCGGTTTTCAGCATACCCTTATATCCACCTTTTCCATAAAGTTTTCCGTCAATAAAAACCCTGGCTGTGGGGGGATTGGTTGTTATCGCCGCCTGCTCAAATTCTTTTTTTAACTCAAAACGAACCTCTTCACTGGAATGGTTGGCGGAGAGCGTAATTGAACGTTCCTCCGGCACACAAATATAGCCCTCGCGTTTTAAAGAAATTCGGTATTCACCAAACGGCAGCCCTGTAAAAACATGATCACTTTCTTTCCCGGTATTTTTTCCATTCAGATAAATATCGCCGCCAACGGCATCCGATGAAATCGTTATCAACCCTTTAAGGCTCGGCAGTGCACCGGTGTTTGCAGCTTTCCGGGTAAAGACCGGTGTAAAGGTAAAACCTGCCTCGCTGGTGTCCCCTGCTGAAATATTGACCCATTGCTTTTGCGGCGTTGCCCGGAACCCCTTCTTTTCAACAAAAATGACGTGATCTCCCTCGTTTAATAGCAAGAAAGGCATGTTTTCCAATTCACCAAAGAATTCGTCATCAATAAAAATTTTAGCATCCCGATGGTTCGCGGAAACTTTCAGAAAGCCCTGCCCTGAATTGTCAACGGGATTCATCGCTATAAACAATGCGTTGGTTGCATTATCACCCGCACCGATATTAATCATTGCCGGCTTTGCGGTATATCCTCTCTTCCGAAGTTCAATGCGGTACTCGCCCGGACGGAGATTCGTTAGCTTTTTTTCAAAATCGGCATATCCTTTTTTCTCGCCATTTACAAAAATCGCCGCACCTTTGATATTGGTTTTAATATCAACGCTGTAAAAACTATTTTGCCGGGTACCTAATCCATATCCAATCCCAAAAACGACCGCGGCAATCAGAACCGCGATAAAAGCTAAAAATGCCTTGTTCCAACTAAATATCGATTTGTATGTGTCAACAGTGATCGGGATATTTTCTATTTCATCCAAATTAATATCGCTCGCCCGTTCACCTGACAATGACGCCGAGGATTCTGTTTGTGATCCATTCAGATAGTTTTTCTCCAAAGATTGCCGAATGAGCAGACGCAGTTCTTTTTCCTGCTCCGGCAGATGGTCAAAATTGATCGGTCTCGGCGTGTGAAGCTTGCGTTTGAGCCGTAAAAACCCGGTTTCCTGATAATCATAAAACTCGTGCTGTTTCTCGGCATCTTCAGGCGTCATCCAAACAACTTCACCGAGGTGGTTTAGATATGGAGCGTAATTTCCATTCGCATGTGTAAAAAAGTGCTCAAACTCTTCGGCTTTGATTTGTTGAAGCGTTTTATAGCTAAAGTGTGATAAGTTGACCATGGAAAAAAAATCTGATTTTTTAGTAATTGTTAAGAAACGGATACGCCGTTTGTGTTTTTCGGCGAAATTTTATTGAGCCAAACAATGATCGACAAATAAAGGGAAAAATTAATAGCGATATTTATTTTCATTCGTCATCGGACTTGCTGAAAAATATTGCTGAATGGCCTTGTTTTTAAAGATTTTTTAGAACCCGAAACGAAAACTAAACTATTTAGATAGAAGTTCCGTGATGAATGATAAATTATTCAGATTTTCAAAATAAATTACCGGTCATTACATTAATAAACGGTTATGATAAAGGTCAAGATTATTCATTCAATCGGTAAAAACAGATTATTGTGGTATTTTCATAAAAAAATTGCTTTTTTTTTGATTTGCGTTTAAATTTCTAAGCTATAAAATAACAAAGGTTTTTTTATTATGAAGATAAAAGCAATACAAATCCGAAAAGGAAATGTGTTAGAGTGGAACAACCGTCTATATCGGGTTACCGAAGCCGTTCATGTTACGCCCGGCAAGGGCCAGGCGGTAATGCAGGTAAAAATGAAACAGCTTTTGGATGGCACAAAGGCAGAAAACCGCTTTCGCCCCGGGGAATCAGTCGAAAAAGCAACGCTTGTTAACAGGGAATACCAATATTTATACGAAGATGGTAACAGTTTGTGTTTTATGGACTTGGAGACTTATGAGCAGATCCATGTAAATAAAGAGATGCTCGACGAGCAAATTTATTTTCTCCTGCCGGAAGCAGTTGTGCAGGTGCTTTTTCATAAAGATATGCCGATTGGCGTTGAGTTGCCGGGGTCGGTTGAATTAAAAGTCGTGGAAACGGAGCCGGGTTTAAAAGGGGCGACGGTGTCCAGTTCTTATAAGCCCGCAAAGCTGGAAACAGGGTTTGTAACTCAAATTCCCCCATTTATTGAAACCGGTGAAACGGTTAGAATAGATACGCGCGATGGAAAATATTTGGATCGAGTGAAATGAGTCGATCATAGCGTCTATGGAACTCGCTGCTAAAATTATTTGTATATGTTATTGGAAATTTGTTTTTTTATGTTTTAAATGTCACTTTATTTAGAAAGTAAATATTATTGTTAGGAGGATTTTTATGAAATTGCGTATTTTCAGCATCGTTCTGAGCTTAACACTCATTTTATCGATTACGCTAACCGCCCAGAATAATGACGCCAAGAAGGCTTTTAATGAAGCAAACACAGCTTTTCGGCAAGGCAAGGTGGACGTGGCTTTACAAAAATACCAGGAAGCGGTAAAACTTGATCCAGGTTTTGCGGTTGCATATTATGGTATGGGCAACGTTTATAAAAAGAGAAGAGATTATGTTAACGCAGAAAACGCCTACAAATCAGCGATTGAAAAAGACAATAAATTTGTAAAAGCATATAATTACCTCGGATATGTGCAATACCGGCAAGGCCGTTTTGCGGAAGCAATAAATTCTTATAAAGCGGCGCTTGATATTGACCCGCAATTTGAGAAAGCATACTGGGGAATTGGCGATGTTTATCGCAAACAGGAAAATTACTCCCAAGCCGTTGAGCAGTATCAACGAGCTGTTGCCATTGATCCTAAAAACGTAAACGCATTAAGAGGCCTTGGCGTTTCATTGATGGAATTAGGTAAAAACGATGAAGCAATCGGCGCATTGGAAGAAGCCGTTAAACACATTAGAAACAGGTCTTTAAAAGCTGATGCCTATTTCCGGATTGGAAATGCTTACCGGGAATTAGGTAAATACAGCGAGGCTGAGAGCGCTTATAACAACTGTCTGGCAAGCGCGCGCAAAAGTTCTATTAAAGCCGGTGCAAACTTTGGCTTGGGTGAAATATACAAAAAACGCGGCAATCGCGGCCAGGCAATCACTTTTTATTCCGCCGCCAGCAGAGACCGCATGTGGAAAAAAAGCGCCGAATACGAAATTGATTTGTTAAAAAACCCTGATAAATACACTAATTAATTTTATTCGTTTAACATTTTAAAAAGGTTGTTTTTGTTTATGATTAACGTCAAAGTAAGAGATAACGAATCGTTCGAGAGAGCGCTCAAACGCTTTACCAAAGCGTGCGAAAAATCCGGTTTGATGGCAGAAATTAAAAGGCATCAACATTTTGAGAAACCCAGCGAACTCCGCAAGCGCAAGGAAAATGCCGCCCGGCGAAAAATGCGCAAGCTGATGAAGGAAAATCAGTAACACTTGCATTTCATCAATTGCAGCACAGCTGTTTTGGATCGTTGGCAATCGCTTTGTTTTTACATCCTTTCAAAATCAACGGGTCTGTTGATTTTGAAAAGGGCTGTAAAATTTATTTATAAATTTAGGATACATCAGAATTATGGATCTTGAACAACGCCTGATGGAAGACATGAAAACCGCGATGAAATCCAGGGATAAAATCCGCCTGGAGACCATACGTGGTCTGCGTGCGCAATTGAAAAATGTGCAAATCGAAAAAGGCGACACGTTAAACGAAGAAGATGTACTGAAAGTATTAAACAGCGCGGCAAAAAAGCGCCGGGAAGTGATTGAGCAATTTCGCGCGCTGGGGCGGGATGATCGCGCCGATGTGGAACAGCGGGAGCTTGAGGTGATTGCGGCTTATTTGCCGGAACAAATGGACAAAGCCGCCGTCACTAAGCTAATTGAGGAAACGATCGCCCGCGTAAACGCTGAATCAATGAAAGACATGGGAAAAGTGATGGGCGCCATCATGGGCCAGGTGAAAGGCAAAGCCGATGGTAAAATGGTACAGCAAATTGTTCGTGAAAAATTGTCGGCGGTCTGATGTTTGATCTGATCATCGGCGTCATTTTAGCATTGTTTATTATTAATGGTCTGAAAAAAGGCTTCTTTGATGAGGCGCTGGGCTTGGTCGGCGTTTTGGGCGGCGTTATCGTCGGTATCATTGCGGCGAATACCCTGCGCGGCGTGATGCAAAAAATTTTGCCGGGATTTTTAGGCACCGATTCAATGGCTCACCTGATTACTTTTGTTATCTTTTTTATCGCTTTTTATTTTTTGGCTCGGTTTTTAGCCGGTGTGTTACAAAAATTGAGCGAAAACGCCCTGCTTGGCGGCGTCAACAAATTTCTCGGCAGTTTGTTGGGCGGTCTCAAAGGCGCGTTGGTGATTGGACTGGTACTAAATGCAATTGCTTTTACACCGTATGGAAAATCATTTCATAAGTCTTATAAAAACAGCTACTTTTACAAGCCGCTATATAATTTTGTCCCGGTAATTTACAAGGCCTTGGGCGATCCCAAAAAATTGCCGGCAAAAATAAAAGACATCATCGAGGGCGGTGAAGACGCCATTGGCGACACCGGAAAAAAAATCAAGAAAAAAGCCAAAGAATTTGATCGAGATCATTTTGATGGATCATCAAGAGATTAATTCGACAAAAAAACAGGCTTCCCATTCCCCCTTTTCCAGCCTCAATCACGATACCATTTCCCTTCAACAATTAGGTTTTTTTAAACTCATCGAGCATTTGCAATCCCTGCTGGCTACGCCGTATGGCGCTGGAAAACTTGGTAATCAACAATTCAGTCAAGACGCGGAAGTTGTCAAAAACGGGCTGCAAAAAGTCATGGAAATGCTGGGATTGCTGCAGGCCGGTTATTCGGTTTCACTGGGCGGGCTGAGTGATATTCGTCCGCTGTTGGAAAAAATCAAGCCGCAAGACGCCTTTTTAGAGCCGCTGGAACTATTCGGGATCAAAAACAATTTGCAATTGATGACGGATGTGCGCCGGTTTTTTCAAAAGCACCGGGAAAATGCGCCGCTGCTTCAAAAATACAGCACGCGCATTCACGAACATCGCGATATTGTCGAGAAAATCGAGAAGCGGATCGATAAAACCGGCGAGATTTACAACAACGCCAGCCCGGAGTTGCGGAAAATTCGTCTCCAAATTCAATCCCTGGAAAACGATCAAAAGCGCAAGCTTGCCAAGCTGCAAAAACGCTACGCGGAATTTTCACAGGATGATATCCTGACGCTGCGGGACGGACGAATGGTGTTGGGCATCCAGCCGAGTTATGTCAGTAGAATCAATGGGATTGTGCATGGCACCTCATCGTCCGGTGCAACGGTGTTTATCGAGCCGATGGAAACGTTGAAAATCAGCAATGAAATTCAGAATCTCAAAATTCGCGAGCGCACCGAAATTATCAAAATTTTGCGCTTTCTCACCGGTTTGATTCGGGAGGTGCGCGATCATATTTTTTACAGCATTGAAAACATTGCGATTCTGGATATTCTCTTGGCGAAAGCGCGGCTGGCACAAGCGCTGAACGCCGCCGCGCCAACGGTTTCCACTGCGCCGCATCTCAAAATTATCAACGGCAGGCATCCCTTGTTGCTGCTGAAAAACGGGCCGGACGCCGTGACGCCGCTGGATGTGGAATTGGGAGATGCGTTTCACACGCTAATCATCACCGGGCCGAATGCCGGCGGAAAAACCGTGGCCATGAAAACCGTGGGGCTGCTGATGTTGATGACGCAGATGGGCATGTTGATTCCCGCCAGCGGCGACAGCGAAATTCCACTGTTGCGCAAAATCCTGGTGGACATCGGCGACCGGCAATCTTTGGAACATGACCTCAGCACATTTAGCGCGCACATTATCCGGCTGCGGGACATCGTTGAAAACGCGGATCGCGACAGCCTGGTTTTGTTGGATGAAATCGGCACAGGCACGGATCCGAAGGAAGGCTCGGCGCTGGCAATTTCCGTATTAATGGA
>CAYVDX010000035.1:0-12734 GCA_964450485.1 uncultured Calditrichaceae bacterium | reverse complement strand
CAGGATAAACAAGATTGACTGGAAAAGGTCAAAAAATTGATCGAAATCTGTAAATATTTAGCCTGGCTAACTCTCACGACAGCGGTTTCAATCGTCAAAAAAAATAATTCGCTATTCACCATTGACAATTCACTATTATGAATGATTATTTTTCACCTGCATTATGCACAGGTTTTATTTATAATGAATTTAACTTGCTGTAATACTTGATTTTACCTTAAAAATAATCGGGTAATAAAAGATTCGGCATAATGATTTATTGGCAGAATCATTAAATTCATAAAAAATAATCATTCTGCCTTAATTATTCTGCCAAAAAACGTATTTATGAATTAATCAGGTTCATAAGAGAATTGTTAATTTTCAAACGCTAAGTTTAATGAAGAATTGCTGAAATTTAATCCTGTATATCCTGTAAATCCCGTCAAAATAGTTGAATAGAATGCTGTCACGCATGGCATTCGCGGCGGGATAATATAATGAGACAGAATCTTTGCTCAAAAGGTTTACTAAAAAGGCAGGGCAGAATGGCAAGAGAATATCCAACTGTCATCATCACGCAGGAAATGTTAGATGAAGCAGGGCGGCTGATTCCCTCAACGCGGGTGAAGCGAACGGTTGCATCGAAAATCGACACGCTGACCGGGCATTTGGGGGAATTTGCGTTTGCGGCATATTTTTTAGGCGATTGGCGAAAACATCGCGTGGGAAAAAACAAAGGGCAAGCGGATTTCGAAGACATTGAGATCAAAACCTCGGCGTTTCCCTTTTCCGAGCGGCTGAACCTGTTAGTGCGGGAGGATTACGCCCGCAAGCGCAAGCCGGCGTTTTACGTGCAAATCATCATCGACGTAAACGCCCGCAATGCCGGTGACATTCCGCCCGGCGCAAAAGCTTACATCTGCGGATTTGCCGCCTCCGGCGAGGTGGACCGCGCGCCCAAACGGGATTTCGGCGCCAAATTCGGCGGCAGCGGCGGGTATTTGTGCCACCACATCTGCATCAAAGATTTGCAGGAAATGGCAGCCTTTTCAAATGCGTACGCGGATTGGCGCAGCTTGATTTCGCGCCCTCGGCCGTGAGGGTAGAATTTTATGCGGCACAGCGATGTGTCATCCTGTTTTATTTTGAGAGAAGCTATTCCAGGGTTTCTTCCGTCAGCGGTTTTTCGCGACCATGGCGAATCGTTAAAATGTAAATGTTATCCATTTCGACTCGATAGATTATTCGGTAGCGCTTATGGAATATCTCTCTTATATTCTGTCTATTTATTTCAGGAACCTTACGCCCGCTTTTGGGAAAATGATGCAACTGCATAACCCTGTCAAAAATCGCTTCGACCCATTTTTTAGCGGCTTCCGGGTATTCCTGCGTTTTGTATTCAGCAATCTCGCTGACACGTTGGATCGCCAACTCTGACCAGAGTACTTTCATCCGACAATTTTCCCCAGCACTTTGTCTTTGGCGTCTTTATGCGTATGGACGTTACCTTCCTCAATCTGTTTTTCAGCACGAGTAATATCTTCCAATAACTCCATTTTTTCCAAAAGCGCTTCGTATTCCGCGACATCAAGAATAACCGCCGAGCTTTTACCTCTTTGGGTAATGACCAATGGCCGTCGGGTTTCCTTAACCTTTTTGATATATGCCGTTACATTTGATCGAAATTCTGACAGAGATTGGATATCTTTGTCAAGCTGGATACGTCTCATTCGTCGCTCCTTTTTGCGTACACAATTTTGTTCTAAAAAATGTACTGCCAGCTTTTAAGAGAAGCAACGTGTATTCCAAAATTAACAAGTTTTTTTCGGACAAAATGGTGTGTTAAACTGGATTTCGGCGCCAAATTCGGCGGCAGCGGCGGGTATTTGTGCCACTACATCTGCATCAAAAATTTGCAGGCAATGGCAGCCTTTTCAAATGCGTACGCGGATTGGCGCAGCTTGATTTCGCGCCCTCGGCTGTGAGGGTAGAATTTCACGTAGAACAGTGAAGGTTAGAATATCAGGTTTGCTAACACACAGATTTTAGCAATCATAAAATTGTTTTTTATAAGCTTATGGTTTGTGCGAGCTGTGTGGACGATTAATTCGAATCAGTTTCCCTGACAATTTTTTTCTGGTTCTACTGCTTCATTTATCCGTAATGCTAAGCCTTGAAAATCAATATCAAATGTACAGACAATGATTCCGGAATGTTCCATTCCGGTTTTATGCAGCCGTATGAAATGTTTGCGATTAAAAGTCAAAACCGCTCTATTCCGGGAAGTTGAAAAAGACACCACCTCTTCATCAGAAATCGCCTGATCAGATTTATCTGCTTCCTCTGTCGTGAGCACATCATGCCCCAACTTCCTAAGTTCCTCTACAACGGGTAATGGAAAATTCTCATTGGAATAAAATCGAGCCATGCCTTTCAAGCTTCCTCATTCTCAAGTATTTGTCGCTCAATTTCTGCACGATGCGCATTTACATACGCCCAGGCATTTACTAAATCACCGGCAGTCAGGCTTGGATAGCTTTTCAGTATCTCCGCTTCACTGGCTCCCAAACGTCGGGCTTGTTCCAACAGCCAAACCGGGATGCGCGTGCGCACAATACACGGTTCGCCGCCACATATCCCCGGATTGCTTTCTATACCCGGAAATGTATCTCCAAGATCACGGGCAACCAATTGCAATAATTCCGCTTTCTCTGCACGAGAAAGGTTCGAGAGTAAATTTCTGACGGCTTGTGCGTTTCTCATGATATATGATCTTCCCGCTTTCAATTCAACTTACCTCACTCTGAATATAGCACAGAGTTTGTGAAATGTAAACAAGGTTTTGGTTGATCGAGCGGAGAAATAATGGACATGCGGACTTTTTAAACTTAAACGTTGCCGTTAGGCTCTTTTAACAAACTCACCGCATTTCCAAAAAATCCGCAAGATATTGCCTTAGAAAGTGTCGAATAATATATCAGAAGGCGCTGAACCGGCAATCGCGATACCCATTCGACCTTCGTACAAAATATGAAACTATTTATCGAATGAGATTAGATGATACTTTCAACAATATCAACAACGGCAAAATTTGGCGAACGCATGACACGCCGAGGAAAGGAAATATAATGAAAAAGTTGTTAAAGACCCTTGTTTTGAATCTTGCCATGTTCTCATTTTTAATGGGGCAACCGGATACATGGTCAAATATCGTCAATGACGGATTCGGTACCACGCAGTTCTTCGGCATGGCGCAAACTTATGATATTGTCGAGTTTGCGGTATTTAAAGACGTGCTATACGCGGCAACCGGGCGAAAAGGCCCGGGGCCCGCAGAGATTTGGCGTTCAGCCACCGGCGACGCCGGTGCCTGGGAAAAAGTGTTTTTCGATTCCGCGACCACCACGGTAAAAGGCATTCCGTCAATGAATACCACAACGCTCGGTAACGGTTATATGTGGATCGAAACCGGTAATCCCTTTGAAGGCACGGTTGTTTACAGAACCGAAAACGGCGTCGATTGGATTCCCATCAGTAAAAACGGGTTTGGCGATTCCACAAGCTTTTCGCCGTCGCCGCACATGGTGTTGTTTAGAGGCGTGAATGACACCATTCCCTATTTGTATGCCGGCAGCGGTTCCCACGGCGGGGCGGTATCGGCAAAAGTCTGGCGAACGCCATACACCAACACCGATCCGGCCAAATGGGATTTGATGGCTGATTTTAATATTGTTGATCCGGCGGCGACCCAAATCACCTATTTTTATGTCTGGAAAGATAAACTCTATTTCGGCGCAAATGGGGACAGCATATTGTGGGAATCGGTCGATGGGGTTCATTTTAGCGCAAACAAAGGGGCCGGCGTCAATTTCGGCAGCCCGGGCAATGGGCTGATCGCCTGCCTGATCGATTTTAACGGGTATTTATATGCCAGCACAAATAACCAGCAGACCGGCGGGCAATTATGGCGCACGGCTGACGGGTTAACCTGGGAACCGCTCACCGAGGATGCCTTTGGCTATGGCGTCAAGGCAAAGGAATTGCACAATATGGACAACGCAAACGGCCGCCTGTGGGTGACCGCTTATACAGACACCGCCATTTCCGATGGCTCGCCGATTTGGAAATCAACCGATAGCGCCGGGCTGCTTTTTGAACAATCCAACATCGACGGGTTTGGCAACCCGGACAATGACGGCGAAAACCCGGTAACCATCGGTTTTAAAGGGCGGCAATATTTTGGCGGGCCGAACTACAAAGATGGCGGACAAATTTGGCGAACCGGCGTCTTAACCGGCATACAGGAACCGGCCGGCGATGATCACACATTGATCAAAAGCATCCGGCTTTATTTGAACTATCCCAACCCGTTTAATCCTTCCACGACCCTGCGATTTAACCTGCCGGAAGCCCGGGAAATCGAGCTGACTGTTTACAGTATTAGCGGTCAAAAGATCAGAACCCTTGTCAACGGCTACCAACGCACCGGCGAACACCGGGTTCAATGGGACGGCACGGATGAGTCCGGTCGGAGAACGGCTTCCGGGATTTATCTCTATCGTTTAACGGCCGGGAACCAGCGATTGAGCGGTAAAATGATACTTATCAGGTAAGCTGTTGGGGGGGCGCTTTCAAATCACCTCAAATGTAACGCCTGGCTTAGCTGCTACCCGCGCAACCAACTGTAATTATGGTGCTTACGCGAATGTACAATTAGTTGCAGCGACCGCCCCGGCTTTCCGGGGAGCTGCATTCCTTATAAAATTTATCAACTTTTATTCTACCACACGCAAGGGTTGCCGTTTTTGTCTTTTAAAACGGTAACTCTCGCCCGCCTGTGGCAGACAGGCAGAACTATATGGCAAACACTCCAAACCCTCTTACTTTATTGATGCTTTTTTATTTGCTCAATTGCTAACGGATGTGGATATCTTCTTTCATCAATCAATGTTTTTCGTTCTATAATCCTGTCAATATTATTGAAATCCAAAATCTTAACGGTGGCTTTTCCAATATCGGTGATAGCTTTGATTATTGATTCTTCCAATTCAAAATGATATGACCATTTATCTGTTCTCGGATTGTAAAATCGAGTAAATTTATTACCCGGTAATAAAATTGAACCAATATCACTCCCTTTATTACGATTACAAAATGCGCAGGCAAAAGCTAAATTTTCCGGTTCTGTTTTCCCATTATGTTTCAAGCTAATAATATGATCAACCTGACACGAAAAGAACGTATCTTCATCATGAATCAAGCAATATTCACATAAATTATTAGCACGATTAGCGACTAATCGGCGAAGCTGTTCACTAATATATCTACTCATGATTGATATGCTGTCGAGCGCGAGCTTTTGCCAACCTCATGAGATGTTCTAACTGCATATAATGATCTAATTCTGATTTTTCATCGGGTGAAAGATTTCCTGTTTTCTCATTATGGATCAAATCTGCTACACGCCATTTCGTTTTTTCAGAAGGCTTGAAAGCAACAATCGCTTGAGGGCTCGTTCCGCTCGCAATAAAATCTATGATTTCTTCATATGCTCGTAAAGTGACCATAATAATATCCTTTGATCTACAACATTCAATAAAATTTTGCTACTCCTTTTAATTTAACACTTCTAATACAATGTAATTTGAGCAAAGAAATTAAGCAAGGAATTAATCTGCCTATCGATTCATCGTCTGTCGGGTTTCTAACGAAAAACACTGTAGCTGATCGACTATTTCTCACGATGAACATGTGCGATACTCTTTTATTGTTTGGCAGCAATTGTGAATGCCGCTAACTTGGCAATAAAGATGGAAAATTTTCAATTCTCCATCTTTAACAACACATTTTTCAAAAGTGGATTCGTGTTAATATCTGCATCATCACTGTGAGAGACAAACCTAATTTTTGCCTGTTAGGAAAAGCGTCAGCCTTTCACCAACGGTAGCCGCTGCCCTTCCCAGACCGGAAAAATGACTTCGTCCCGCGAAATATTGAGATGCTCCCCGGCAACGATGTTTTTTTGGAGTCGCGTTGTAATACTATCCATGCTGTTTGATTTCCTGATCGATGCGTTCTTTCAGGAAAATTTTTATTAAGGATTGGTAGGGAACATCTCGCTTATTCGCGATGGATCGCAATTGATCTAAAATATATTCCGGAAGCCGCAGCGAAATGGTTTTGGTCGAGGGTTTCAATTTCGGAATTGTCTGAATTTCTGCGTTATCCCAATTGATATATTCCGTGGAATCGTGGGTTGCCCAAAATGCCCGCTCTTCATCTTCACTCTTAAAATTTGGAATATCTTTTAATTTGCTCATGGTATCTTCTTCGCTCTTTATTGTTCATGTCGCGCGCGGAAATTACATGTATTAATTGACCGCGAATCGTAAAGGATATAAATAAGAACCGGTTTGAATCCGTTCGCCCAAGCACATAATAACGATTTTCGTTTGCCGTTGAATATTTTGAATCCTGCCTGACAATCAACGGTTTATTGAAAAATATTTCTTCGCATTCACTTTTAGAAACTCCGTGACGAATCCGGTTTTTATCAGAATTTCCTTCGTCCCATTCAAATCCGACACAGTTCGCAAGTAAATTTTTCATCACGATGTATATTATGGAAATATACACGCATTGTCAATATGATTTCTGAATTATCGAAGGATTGTTTGTCGTTTCGTTAATCGAAAAAAAAACTCACGCTTTCACCAACGCCAATCGCTGCCCTTCCCAGCCCGGGAACATCACGTCGTCGCGGGAAATATTGAGGTGCGCCCCGGCGACGTTGGCAAAAACCGCGCGAAAATCCGTGGTGACCGGCAAATCGCGGCCGTCCGCCAGGGCGTCAATCTCCAGCCGGTCGGGAATGCTGCCGTGCACTTTGCCGCCGTCCACGCGGTTGCCCAGCACAAACATGCACGATGCCCGCCCGTGATCCGTGCCGCCGGAGCCGTTCTCCCGAACCGTGCGTCCAAACTCGGTCATGGTCATCAGCATCACGTTGTCCTGCCGGGCTTCGCCCAAATCCCGCCAGAATGCCGCGATGGATTGCGCCAAATCCGCCGCCCGCCGGGCAAATGCGCCGCGCGTGGTTCCCTGTTGAACGTGGGTATCCCAGCCGCCGCTTTCGGCAAAGGCGACCTCCAGCCCAACCCCGGCTTTGATGAGCAGGGCAATTTGCCGCAAGCTCTGCCCCAGCGTTGTTTTGGGATATTTTGCCCCGTTCGCCGGGCGATAGTTACGAATCTCCCTCGCCGAGAGCGTTTTCATCGCTTCAAAGCTGTTGCTGCCGCTGTTTTGCAGCAAATCCTGGGTGGTTTGCCGGTAGAGCGCTTCCAGATTTTGCGCGGCGACGCCGGCGATGGGCATTTCCGGCAGGTCGATGCGATAATCCGCTAAGTTGGCGATGGCCAGCGCCGGCGCTTCGCCATACAACGACCGCGGCAAGGTCTGCGTCATCGCGACGGCGCGAAAAGGGGCGCCCTCGTGCCCCAATTCGCCCACCGCGCGATTCAGCCATCCGCTGGACGTGCCCTTGCGAAAGGGCGTGCCGCTTTCCATGTAATCCTGCGCATCGAAATGCGAGCGCGTGGGATTCGGCGAGCCGACGCCGTGCACAATCGCCAAACGGTTTTCCTTAAACAGCGGCAGCAACGGTGAAAACGCCGGGTGCATGCCGAATTGTCCGTTCAAATCCAGCGCCGCGTTTTCCCCGGCCGCGCGGGCGGCGCTCATCGCCAGGGTCGGGCGCGATCTTGCCAACAGCGGATCATTCAGCGGCGGCACGGCCATCAAACCGTCCATTGCCCCGCGTTGAAAAATCGTCACCAATGTTTTGCGCCGGCCATAACCGGTATTATTTTCAGCCGCCAACGCGGTTCGACGGAGAAAAAAAGGCGCGCCGCCCAGCGAGGCGGAAAATAGCGCGAACGCGCCGGATTTCAAAAAAGCTCTGCGGCTAATCATGGGGTCTCTCCTGATTGTGCTTATGATAAAATTGTATCTTTCTTATGAAATTTTTACGAAAAAAGTGAACAAAAATCCATTAAACGTGATGCGTAAAAATCGTCTTCGAGAAACATTCATTCTGCCTTTACCTGTTCATTTTTTACGATAAAAAACCGTTTCCCGGTGCTGTCGTCCAAAAAACTGCTGAGATGCTGCTCCACGTCATCCGAATCCGTTTGCAGGGTTTCGATGAATTCGTCAATATCCAGCGAAATGCGCTGAAAATTTTGCCAGTTTGAAAAAGCGATGTAAAAATCCAGCATGATCAATTCCCCTATCTGCGTTGAAATTCCGGCGATCCCAAAATGACGCCCACGATTCGGGCGAGCGAGTAAGGCACGCTATCTTGTTTTAAGGAGTCACCGTAAGCCCGAAAATTCTCAGCCGTTTGCTCATTTTTTTCAAAAAAATTTGATTGCGCGTCCGCATCTTTTGGGGGAGCGGCAGGCGCGGCGGCTGAAATTTTTTCGTGGATTTGCGGGTCTGCGGCCATCGGCAGCAGCGCATGCAGCGCCGGCCCGGAATCGCGTTCGGGGAGCAGCAAATCAAAATAAGCGGTCAACGCCGCGGACAGCGCCGCCGGTTCCCGGTGATGATTCAGCGCCAATAAATCGACCGCCACGCCGTTGATCTCGCCGCCGGCCAATTGCAGCCCGAAATTCATGCGATTGAGCAGCGAGCCGCTGTTGATCCAGGCCGCGCCGTTATCCGGAAAACCGGTGGGCGCCTGGTACGCATAGAGCGGCTGTCCCATGCGCTCGATCCAGCGAATGATTTCGCGCGGCCTGCGAATCCGGGCGTCCAGCGCCCGCAGCGCGCTCACGGCCAGCTCAAAGGGCGATTTGATTTTCGCGCGGCGGCTGCTTTCACTCCAAAATTCCGGCGATTCGGCAATGGCGATGATCATTTTTCGCAAATCACCGCCGCTGTTTTGAAAAACATCCGCCAATTGTTCCACCAACACCGCGGGCGGATCGTCCGAGACAAACCGGACCGCCATTTTCCCGGCAATATGATGCGCGGCGGCGGGATGTCGCGCCAGCATCGTCAACACGCGGTATCCTTCCCCGATCCCGCCGCCGGCCGGGAATTTTTCTCCCAAAATGGTTTTTTCGGCCGCGTCGTGACGATCCGCCCGGAACAGAAAATCGCCCTCGCGCACAAACCCGACCTTTTTGCCGCGTTTCAACTGTTTTTCGATGCGTTTTTCGCCCGCGTCAAGCGGCACGATTGTCCAGCCGGTGAAGGCGCGCGCCACTTCCTGCACGTCCTGCTGGGTGTAGCCGCCGTCCACGCCCAACGTATGCAATTCCATGAGTTCCCGGGCATAATTTTCATTCAAACCGGAAGCGCGCCGGGGATTTTTTTGCATTCGCGCCTGCCGTTTCCGCAATTGCAGTAATTCTTTCTCCGCCTGCCGCTGCATCCACCGCGGCGAACCCGGATCCCGCTGAACATCCCGCAACGCCGCGGTCATGGTCGAAGCAACCGTGTCCGGCGCAAAGGATCGGAAATTATCCAAATAAAGCAGCATGGCCGGATGTTTGGCCGTGGCTGTCAGCATCTCCCGGAAATTGCCCAGCACGTGCGGGCGGATGGCGTCGCGTTCAAAGGCCGGCACGCTCGCTCGCGCCTGGTTGTCGCCGGTGGACACGTTGAAATGATTAAACCAAAAATCCGTCAGCACTTCGCGAAGCTGATTGCGGCTGAACACCGCGCGAAACAGCTTCTGCGCGCGCATTTGCCGCATCAATTCATACATCGGGCGAAACCCTTTTTCCCGCGCGTAGGGAAGCAGTTTTTCCCGGAGCAAATCCCGATCGCGCCGCGCCGCTTCTTCCCCGGAAATAACGCCGTCCTTCACGGCCATGCGGATAATCTGCCCGCGCCGGCGATAGGTTTCAACGATTTCCCGGTTGCTCATTTTCAGGTAGGGCGCGTGTTTTAAATATTTTTCCAGTTCACGGTCGGGATTCGCACCGTCCAACTGTGCTTCGAGCCAATTCGCCGGCCCTATTTCCACCACGCGGTCGATTTCCCCGGGCGTTGCGCCAAAGGCAAATCGATTCAGCAAATGCGCCGCGGCCTGGCGCTCGGTCAACCCGGCGGATTTGTAGGGCAGGTGAATTATCGAGCCGCCCTTCGCCGGCAGTCGAGGGGTGAAAATCAGCCCGGCTAACATGAAAAATGCGATAAACGCGATCAGATTTTTTTGCTTCATTATATTTTCCTGCAATTTTTTCACAGGAAAAAGACAATCATCATGCCAACTTAAAAAAGGGGGATTTTTTACAAATTTTTGAGCAAATCCGGGTGAATTTTGCACCATTCCGTGCATTGATTTTCCCAAACAGTACACACCGGTGCAAAATTTGTTGTTTTTTGCGACCATCAAACATCCCGATACGATGCGTGAGAGCAGCGCTAACATTCGAAAAGAAAACAACTCAGAAAATGATGATGTTATCCAGCGGATTCAATATCGCCGTGATTCCGCGGTGAGTTTTCAGGGGCAAAATCAACAAAGTCAATGATGCGAAAAATTGGCCAGCTTTTGCGCCAGCCATCCTTTCACATCCAAATAATCGCAAACGGAACGAATGCCGCGCTCCTCCATTCCCGCGAATAATTCGTCATCCAGTTGGCGGAACAGTTCGGGAACTTCCGCCGGCAACGCCATGCTGGCCTTGGAGAAAAATTTCAACAGCGCCCGCTCAAATGTGTGCAATTCGCGCTTCTTTTTTAAAAATCGCCGGCAAGATTCCACCGCGTATTTCAGCACCATGGTGTTGCCCAATTCAAAATGAATAATCAGCCGCAGCAATTGCGCATAGCTGAGAATGTCCTCGCGCGGGGTGTGGGATTTCCGCCGGAAAATCTCATTCAGCCAGTGCAGCGACTGATCAAATGATCGATTGAGAAAATGCAGGTAAGCGAATTGATAATAAATCACCAGCCGGTAATCCTGCTGTGCATTTTCGTCGATTTGTGACAGAAATGCCGACACTTTTTCCGCCAATGCGACGCCCTTCTGCAAGTCCCGGGTATCGCGATACATCTCCAACTCCATGTTAAAGGTTTGCAAAATCAACTTGACGGTGGCCGGATTCTCGCGTTTCAAGCCGTATTTTTGGGGAATTGCCCGGATTTTTGCCAGCAATTTCACGGCCGTCGCGTAATCTTTTTGATGCAGGCAAATGCCCACGCGATTGTTCAGCGCGGCGATGTACGCCGCGGGATCATCCTGAATACGATGCGGGTGCGCCTCCAACAACGCGATCAAATCACCGGCGGCACGGGTGGCATTGTCAAAATCCCGGTTGAAAAAATAATACGATTGCAGGCAAAAATAATAGAGGGTTTTGGCGCGCAGCGAATTCGCCTGATCACCATTTTGCAACAAAGAATGGGGAAAATGATCATCCGCGCCCCGCTCACGCGCCGCGTTGATGACCTCATAAATATTGTTTGTCAACTGCCAATAATCGTTCAGCCGAATGAGCTTTTGCAAAGCCGCTCGTTCGGTTTCGATGAGGGCGTTGTTGGTATTTTGTGAATCGATATAATCGCGATTGTTCAAATTCAAGCGGCGTTTCCATGCCAATATTTCCAGCAAATCAACAAATTTTTCATATTTATTCGCGATCAATTCCGCTTTTTGAAGCGTTTGCCGGCACTGCTCATACAACTCCCTGCGAAACAAAATTTCCACGTCCTTCAGCAACCCTTTCAGCGCCGCTTCTTTCGATGATTGCGCGTGAAAATTTCGCAGGCTTTTCATAATCAACTTATTCAAATAATTTTTTGTCACGTGCAACTGCTTTACAAACGCATGCTTTTTGAATTTCTTTTTCAGCGCATCCTCGTCGTATGCCGCCTGTTTGTCGATGGCGTCGAATAGCAGCAAATAGTTTTTATTGCGGCGGTTCATTGCCGCAAAAAGTTTGAAATAACGCTTTTCCGCTTTTGATAAAGATTTTATCAACAAAAAAAGTGAGCTTTTTTTCGCCATTGGAAACCTACGTTTTTGCGCTTTATGTTTACCCGGTTTGTTGCTATTCAGCCCGTGAAATAAACTAAATAAACCAAAATAGTTTATAACCTGACTAATTCAGCAAATTCTTTGTTGACAGGATGTCTTTTGGCAAAGTAATTGTTTTTTATGAAGTTAATTATTCTGGCGACAAATCATTCCGCCCTGAATTTGGTTTAAAAGTACGCAATTATTTTCGTAAATACTATACAAAAATACACTAATTTTGTGCCTTTGGAAACGTACGCTTCGCCCAATATGTGCGGTTGACAAATTTTAAAATGCATCCTATTTTGCGATTGACCGTCAGTCAAAAACATTTCCATTAACCCAAATAAAGGAGATTTATCATGGCAAACGCAATTAATTGGTTCGAGATTCCCGCGGTAAATTTTGACCGCGCCAAACAATTTTACAGCGAAGTTTTGGACGCCGAGCTGCCCGTCAATGAAATGATGGGCGTTCAGATGGCATTTTTTCCGACGGAACAGGGAAGCGTCAGCGGCGCCGTTTGTTGCGGCGAAGGATACACACCCTCCGCGGAAGGCGCGAAGATTTATTTGAACGGCGGCGAAGATCTCAATACACCGCTTTCCCGCGTGGAAAAAGCCGGCGGCAAAGTGGTGATGCCAAAGACCAAAATTTCCGATGAAATCGGTTACTTTGCGATCTTCATGGACACCGAAGGAAACCAGGTTTCTTTTCA
>CAYVDX010000034.1:0-12855 GCA_964450485.1 uncultured Calditrichaceae bacterium | reverse complement strand
ATTTGCAGGGCGGCCCCATGTACGTGGTTCGCGAAGGACTTGGGCAAAAATGGAAACCGCTGGCAGCTTTGTTCTGCCTGGCCGGTTTGATCGGCTGTCTGCCGGCGTTGCAAATCAATCAATTGGTGCAAATCATCCGCGATATCATCGGGACGCCGGCCGGTTTAGTGGGAAAAGACCCCTTTATGTTTAATCTCATTTCCGGGATCACCATTGCAGCGTTAGTTTCCCTGGTCATTTTCGGCGGCATCAAACGCATCGGAGAAGTGGCGTCGCGCATCGTGCCAAGCATGGTCGTTTTATACATGCTGTCCGCAATCTGGATTATGGCGGTGAATTATCAGCATATCGGCGAATACCTGCTATTGATTGTCCGGGACGCCTTTACCGGGGAAGCTGTCTTGGGCGGCGCAATTGGCTCGGTGATCATCACCGGGGTGCGCCGGGCGGCCTTTTCCAATGAAGCAGGCATCGGCACCGAAGCGCTGGCGCATGGCGCGGCAAAAACGGATGAACCCATTCGCGAGGGACTGGTCGCCATGCTCGGACCGTTTATCGACACGATAGTCGTTTGCACCTGCACGGCCATGGTCATTTTGATGACCGGCGTCTGGCAAACCAGCACAGACAACGGCGTCACCCTCACCGCCAACGCATTTGAATCTGCCATGCCCGGTTTTGGCGCTTATATTTTGTTCATCTGCGTGCTTTTCTTCAGCACCAGCACCATGTTCAGCTATTCATATTACGGCACCAAATGCCTGGGCTATTTAATCGGCGCGGAGCGCCAGCACTGGTACAATTATTTTTACGTGACCCTGATCGTGGCGGGCGCCGTGGCGTCGCTGGACGCAGCCATCAGCCTGATCGACGGGATGTACGCATTAATGGCCATCCCAACAATGACCTCCACCCTGCTGTTGGCGCCAAAAGTGATGGCGGCGGCTAACAATTATTTCGACAGATTGAAAGCCGGGGCGTTTCCGGTTGCTGAAAAATTTAGACCATAACAAAATGTTTTGATAAAAATTAGTGAGATTAAATCACTCGATTCAGAACCAAATTTGAAGGACACTTTTGATGACTGACATTCGTGGAACGGCAATTATCCTGAGCAACGGCTGGCTCGACAATATCCACGCGAAAACCACACACGGTCTGCTGCGCGGCACCAGCCGATTCCAAGTGAACGCTTTAATTGACCCCCGCTTTGCCGGAAAAGACCCCGGCGAAATACTCGATGGCGTTCGCCGCAATATTCCCATTTTTGCAACGGTTGATGAATCACTAACCGCCTTGAATCCAAAACCGCAATACTGCATCGTCGGGGTGGCCGTTCACGGCGGTTTAATACCCGAAACATTACGCGACAGCGTGGTTTCCGCCATGCGCGGCGGCATGTCGATTGTCTGCGGTTTGCATTCTTTGTTGCAGGAGGACCCGGAATTCAGCCGGGTTGCCGGGGAATGCGGCGTCCGGTTGATCGATGTCCGAAAGCCAAAATCGGCAAATGAATTGCGCTTTTGGAGCGGCGAAATTTTCAACGTCAAAACGCCGCGAATCGCCGTGCTGGGCACGGATTGCGCCCTCGGGAAACGCACCACCGCTAAAATGCTAACAGATTTGTGCAGCGCAAACGGCATCAAATCCGAAATGATCTATACCGGGCAAACCGGTTGGATGCAGGGTTACAAGCACGGCTTCATTTTTGATTCCACCATCAACGATTTTATCACCGGGGAAATTGAACGGGTGATTGTGGAATGCGAGCGCGAATCATCGCCGGATGTGATGTTTATCGAGGGACAATCATCGCTGCGAAATCCCAGCGGGCCGTGCGGATCGGAATTTCTGAAAGCCGGCGATGTCAAGGGCGTTATTCTTCAGCACGCGCCGGCCCGAACTCATTTTGACGGTTTGGCGGATCGTGCCCAGGGTTTGTTGCCCACGGTGGAAAGCGAAATCGAATTGATCCGAATTTACGGTTCCGAAACACTGGCCGTTGCGCTCAATGAGGAAAAATGGGACGATTCGCAGATGCGTGCGTATCAAAATGATTTGTCGAAGCGGATCGGCATCCCGGTTATCCGCCCGCTGAAAGACGGCTTGGACGCGCTGCTGCCGGTCATTCGGAAATTCATAAAAGCGCAACAGAAATGTTAAAAATTCAAAAACGCTGGAGGTTTTGGAAACCTCCAGCGTTTACAATGTGTTTTAAAAACGCTGGAGGTTTTGGAAGCCTCCAGCGTTTACAGTCATTAAAACCTTCAGCATTTGGCGTGTGTTTTAAAAACGCTGGAGGTTTTTGAAAGGATTAAAAAATAACGCCGGGGGGATTGTAAGGTTTGCTCCTGCGTTAAAAAAGCTCAAGAAACCTCCAGCGTTTCAAATGTTTGGGGTAAAAAAAATGACAAAAACAATTTCAAGATTCCTGATCACGACGATCTTTTTAACAAACTTTATTTTTGCCGCGCAGGTGGAAACAAAGCAAATCCCCAGCAAAGCGATGAAAAAAAACATTCCGGCGTTGATCGTTCTGCCGGATTCGTATGCCAAATCAGCGGTCGCTTATCCAGTGCTGTATTTGCTGCACGGCTACGATGGCGACTATTCCAATTGGGACAAAAAGACAAACATGCGCAGCCTGGCGGATCAGTATCAAATGATCATCGTCTGCCCGGACGGCTCCAAAAACAGTTGGTATCTGGACGATCCCATTGATCAAAAATCGCAATATGAAACCCATGTTGCCCTGGAAGCGCCGCGGTTTATTGATGCGCATTATCGCACCATCAAATCGCGGGAGGGACGGGCAATTACCGGGTTGAGCATGGGCGGGCATGGGGCATTGTTGCTGGCATTTCGTCACTGGGAAATTTTTGGCGCGGCCGGCAGCATGAGCGGTGGTTTGGATCTGCGCCCCTTTGCCGATCGTTGGTCGATTGCAGAAAAATTGGGATCGATTTCCGTTTACCCGGAGCGTTGGGAAGAGAATTCCGTGATCAATAACATCGATAAATTTCCCCCGGGAAAGCTGGCCATCATCATCGACTGTGGGGTGGATGATTTTTTTATCGGCGTAAATCGCGCCATGCACCAACGGCTGCTTGAAGCAAAAATCCCGCACGATTACAGCGAACGTCCCGGCGGCCATAGCTGGGAATACTGGGGAAATTCGATCAAATACCAGGCGCTGTTTTTTTACGAATTTTTTAAAACTAAAAACGCTGGAGGTTTCTAAAACCGCCAGCCTTTTGTAAGACATCACTAACCATGTTTTACGATTGTGTTGTGAAATATTCTCTTGCGGTGTGAAGGGCGTTTAATTGAGCGCCCCTACTGGCCACGATCAAAAAAGATCGAGAATCCCGATAAAGGCATCCACAAATTTATAAATCGACTTAAAAATATAGGCACAGAATGAAACCATACTTGTTGATTGGAATAACTTCCCTGCTATTATTCAATTGCGCCGCCCAAAAGCCGCTGGTAAAACCGGTGGAAACGGCTGCAAAAGTAACGAATCTGCGCGCTGCCATCGATCAGATTTTACAAGATTCATTGCTTGCACAAACCCGCGTCGGCGTCAAAGTCGTTTCCCTGAAAACCGGGGAAACGCTCTATTCGCGCAACAGCCAACTGCTTTTTCACCCGGCGTCAAATATGAAGCTGCTGACCACATCAACCGCGCTGAAACGGCTGGGCGCGGATTTTAAATTCCCTACCCGGGTTTTTGCGGATTCCGCTACCGTTTCCGACAGCGTTATCGCCGGCCCGATTTATCTCAAAGGATACGGTGACCCGGATTTAGTCAGCGATGATCTGCGCCGGATGGTCGATCAGTTGAAATTAAAGGGAATTCGGCGAATCAGCGGTGATTTAATCTGCGACAACAGCTATATGGATGACCTCTTTTGGGGCAACGGCTGGATGTGGGACGACGCCTCCGATTGGTATTGGGCGCAAATTTCGCCGCTGACCGTCAATGATAATTGCGTGGAAATAACCGTGAAACCTGGGGCGCATCCCGGCGACAGCCTGCGCTATCAATTGACGCCGAACACCGCGTTTATGAAAATTGTCAATCACGGCGCGACCGTGGACAGCAGCGACAGCCTTAGCCGCAACGCCTTCAAAGTGAAGCGGCGTTGGAAGCATCCGGCAAATGTTATCGACATCGAAGGCGGGCGATTTCCCACGGACGCCGAGCGAAATTACACGATTGACGTGATCGATGCGCCGCGCTACGTGGGCACGTTGTTCAGCGAAATACTCCGGGCGAAAGGGATTGCCGTTGACGGCGCGGTAATCACCGGCGAAACGCCCAAAAACGCGCAAATACTGGTGGAACACCTTTCCCCGCCCCTGTCGCTGGTCATTTTTAACACCAATAAAGTCAGCGATAATTTATCCGCGGAACTGCTGCTAAAAACCCTTGGCGCGGAAATGCGCGGCACGCCCGGCACTGCTAAAAAAGGCATTTCCGAGATTTACAAATTTCTGCAGGAAATCGGCGTGGATAGCAGTTCTTACGAATTAGCCGACGGCTCCGGGGTTTCCCGCTATAACGTAATCACCCCGGATTTGATCATTGAATTGCTAAAAGCCATGAACGCTGATTTCCGGTTGCAGGCGGAATTCAAGGCCGCTTTGCCGGTGGCCGGCGTGGACGGATCGCTGGATTCCCGCATGAAAAATACGGCCGCGGAAAATAAGCTGCGCGCCAAAACCGGCACACTGCGAGGAGTTAGCGCTTTATCAGGTTACACGACGACCGCCGATGGCGAGCCTTTGGTTTTTTCGATGATTATGGAGCACTTTGTTGTAAGCGCTTCAAAAATTCGCCAAATTCAGGATAAAATCGGCGCATCAATATCATCGTTCACGCGTGGGATACCAATACATTAAACCGCTAAAACCCACCGCTGAAATAAAGCAACGCACAAGAAGAATCTTGACAAATCTATTAAATTCGTCACAATCTTTTTAGTCGCCTTCTAATATATTGCATTTTACAACTTGACTTGAAGGGTGTTTTATGCTTGTCTTGAAGAAATGCGCCTGGTGTGATAAAAGTTTGGGAAACATTCCACTTAAATTCTCCGAATTAGAACATGCGGATTTAATAACGCATGGTATTTGTGAGACCTGCAAGGACTATCAATTAAACCTGTTGGAAAAGGCGCATAAACTTAGGCAGCGCAAACAAAAAATTTTAAAAAAATTGTAATTTTTCACCGAAATTTCCAACAACGTCCATCAATTCAATGATCGATCATTTTTCTGGTTTCTCCGACCGTCCACTTCATTGTTTTTCTGTATGTTTTCCGGAATTTCCCGATAAACGCCCCGCCAGCAGGCAAACCATTTATCTCGGTGATCCCGAATTTAACTGTCCCTGATAAGATGTGCCCCAGCCCCACTTCTCACCAAAAATCATCGCGCCCAGGCATATCGCCGAAATCCACAGCACTGTTTTTCTTCTCCATGCAGCTTCATGATAAGAATGTAACCAACAGTAAAACAACGAATAATTTGTTCATGCTTACCTCCTGAACTTTTGACAGGATGAAACGGATAGACCGGATTGTTATTCCATCGGAATTTCGATCGCCAATAATTCAACACCATTTTCCGTTTTAATCATTTTATAATCCCATGTTTGAGTTGAATATTAGCCATTGTAAATCTGTGCAAATACTTGCGCAAAATCCTCTATGCTCGTCGGTGTGGTGCTTTTCGCATCCCGGTGAGTCTTCTCAAACACCTTGCCGCTGTTCATTGCCTGGATAAATTCGATCATATTAATCGCAACGTTTTCGCTGGCGCCCATTTGCTCCACCATGGCTTTCCTGAAGTCATCATGGGGGAATTCCACGTACTGCAAATCCGGTTTGCCGATTGCCGCGCCGTACAATTTGGCCATTTCGGGATAGGTTACATCCCGGGCGCCCAGCAAGTCCTGCAAATTGTGGCCGGAAAAATCCAGCGCCAGCAACCGTTTGGCGGCATATTCGGCGATATCCCGGGTGGCAATCACCGGGAAGCGCAAGTCTGCCCGCACCGGCGATCCCATAATACCCGCCTGTTTGATCAAGTCGATCATGCCCAGCGTATTTTCCATAAAATAGGTGGGGCGCAAATGCAGGGTATTCAACCCGGGCACCGCATCGAAGCGTTTTTCCATTTTATGCAGCCCCAGCACCACCCCGGAACCGCTCTCCAAATGCGCACCCTGGCTGCTTAACGATACGACATAAGGCACCCGGCAATGTTTTAATGCTTCGGCGATAGCGGTAGCGTGTTTTAACTGACTGGCATGATAATCTTCGCTTTGCCAGTCCGCCGGTATCATGGCATAAACCGCCGTGGCGTCGTTAAAGGCTTTCCTTAGCAATTCCGCGTTGATGGTATCGCCCACGAAAAGCTCGGCGCCTTTGTCGGTAAGTTCTTTTGCTTTGGCCGGATCGCGGCTGATGATTCGCACTTGTTTGCCGGCGTTCAGCAAAGTTAGGGTAATCAGTTTACCGGTATTTCCGGTTGCTCCGGTGATAACATACATGTTGATTCTCCTGAATCGTTTTTTATGGTTTTATTTATTTAATTCATAACGTCTTTTATCCGTGTTCAATCCGTGTAAATCTGTGGCTGATATTTGACAGTCTTGCCCTAATTACCGCACATCCGTGGGGTCCCAACCGGTCACCAGGTTTTCATTCAAGCCATCTAAAAATTCGATATCTTCTTGAGAAATGGAGAAATCGAACACCGAAATATTTTCGATGATCCGCTGTTTGTTTGTTGATTTTGGGATGACGATAAATTCATGCGCCAGCGCCCAGCGGATCAGGATTTGCGCCGGCGTCTTAGTGTATTTCTTCGCCAGTTTTAACAAATTGGGATCATCCAACTTGCGCCCCTTGGTCAGCGGACTGTAAGCTTCGATTTCGATATCATGTTCCAGGCAGAAATCAATCGTATCTTTGCGATACAGGTAATTAAATGGCGAAAGCTCGATCTGGTTGATGGCCGGAACGATTTTACAGTTGTCTAACAATTCCGTCACATGGCGTTTCATAAAATTGCTCACGCCAATTGCCAATGCCTTTCCATCCCGATACGCCTGTTCCATGGCGCGCCATGACTGCAACCGCAGTTCATCCACCGGCCAGTGTATCAAATACAAATCCACATATTCCATTTGCAGTCTTGCCAAACTTTCATCCAGCGCCCGCAAAGCAGCGTCGTAGCCCTGGTCGTCGTTCCACAATTTGGTCGTGACAAATATTTCCTCACGGGGAATACTGCTCTCGGCAATGGCAACGCCCACATCCCCTTCATTGGCGTAAATTTTCGCGGTGTCGATATGGCGATAACCGGCTTGCAGCGCATGTTGAATGGCATTGCGGGTGATCTCCCCGACAGGGCTGCGAAAAACACCCAACCCAATTACCGGGATTTTTATACCGTTGTTAAGCGTATAAGCGGTATCGATATTCACGATTTTCCCTTTCCAAAAATTTAAAAACCGGCGCGGAAATTTTCGTCCGCCCTGTGCGCTGTGTTTATTGCCGTAAAAATTTGAAGGCATGATTCCAGCGATTATTCATAAACGCATACACAATCCACAGCATGGCATTTGCCTCCAACCAATAAGCACTATCGATGCCGCCCAGGTCAACAGTAGAATTCCAGCCCCATTCCAGCGCCAATTCATTCACCCACTGTTTGGCGGCGGCGTCATTCCCGGCAATCAGTAAATCCGGCGCGCCCTCTTCCCGCCGCGGGTTGACCATAATGTGCGCGCCGATATGATTAAACGCTTTTACCACTTTCGCTTGCGGAACATGCCTTTGAATCTGCTCACCCAGGGAGTTTCCTCATGTGGCGGCAAATTTGGGCGGCATCCCTTCCGAGGCATCCAGCGGCTTGCTGACATCGACCACGCTTTCCCCGCTAAGATTTTCTGTTCCGGCGAGATCGATGGCGTTTATTGCAGCCATGCCAAGCGTGGTTACAAAAACAACGTCTCCAAACGTTGCGGCCTCGGAAAAAGCGCCCAATTTTACCCGGGGATTATCTGCCTGCCACGCTTTGAAAGGTGGATTGCCATAATGATCCGGCTTACTGCGTGCCAGGGTGTCGGCAACATTACGTGTGCCGATCATCACTTCGTGCCCGCTTTCAATAAGCCTTGCGGCAAGGGTACGCCCCACGCCGCCGGTACCTAAAATCCCGATTTTCATTGTTCTTCTCCTTTTTTGTTGCTTGTGCATACAAGTAATTTAACCAAAAAAATTATTCCTGTAATTTCACGGCTGCTTCATAAATATCGACGGTTAATTTTTTACTCTCCGCTTCTCCTAAAATACTCACATAACGTTGGTATAACTTTTGCCAAGCCAGGTGAATTTTGCTATCCAGCGCCCTGCTTTTTTCGGTGGAATACACCTCGGTGTATTTCCCCAACGACTTGCGGGTCAGGTATCCCCTTGTTTCCATTTTTTCAATCAAACGGGTGACGGTGGAAGGCGCTAACATCATCCTCTCGCTGATCGCTTTTGGTTGAATCCCCGGCCGGGCATTCACGGTCATCAGGAGAAAGGCATACGAGGGCGCCAATTGGGTAATGCTGAATTCCTCCGCGGCAATTTTGGTCATCACCCGGGCCAATGCGCCTGCGGAATAATACAGACATGTGCAATATTTTGATTCATTATCACAACTCATGCGCCCAACATAAATAATTTTATTTGTATGTGCAAGCAATTTTTAATATCTGTTTCCAAACTTATCATTTATACCAGAAATCAGAGCATTCAATTCGCTACTTTGCACTTTTCCAAATACGCAATACGCAGTAGCGATAGTATTGAATAATTGACGTTTAACGCAGCAAAATCGCCTTGCGGGTTTGCACAAAGTTCCCAAAGCCGAGGCGATAAAAATAGACGCCGCTGGCCAGGTTTTTGGCGTTGAAAATGACCGAATACTGCCCGGCAACCTGTTTTTCATTCACCAGCGTTTGGATTTCCGTTCCTAAAATATCGAATATTTTCAGCGTCACGTAACCGGCCTTGGGCAATGAATAGCGAATCGTCGTGGCGGGATTGAAAGGGTTGGGATAGTTCCGGATCAGTTGCGGTTTTTCCGGCAGCGTTTCCGAAACGGGTTGAGCAATGGCAACCGGGGATGAGTCCGGCAGCGCCCGCTTTTCAAACCAGATGTTTAGCTTCCCCGTTCGCACATCTCCCCAAACCGCGTAAAGGGTATCATTGCGCAGTTTTACATTCATAAAATCATTTCCGGATGACGCCAGCACGGAATCGTACGGCACAACCGCGTCGGAAACGGGAAAATTTGGCGAGAAATTCGCCGCATTTTTTCGGCGGCTGGCGCACCAGATTTCCGACGCCGTGGCATACGTTGAGTCCGGGGCGTTGCGGCGATCCCGCCAACAGACGGCAAGATCGCCGTCTTGGTCAAAATCGGCCCAGAGTAAATCCTGCATCCGGTTGTTGCCGACCGGATCATCGTTAATCCGCAGCGGCGATGACCAGCTTGCGCCGCTGTCCAGCGTTTCCCGCATGAATATATCGGCGTCGCCATGAAGCACATCGAGATAAAAGAATGCCAGGTGATCACCATTTGCCGGATTCGCAATCAACAAATAGCCCTTTTTTGCCAGTGAATCGGAAAAGACATCCGGCGCGTCAAAAATGGTGTGATGGGAAAAATGTTGACCAGCGTCCCTTGATGAGGCAAGCAGGTATTGCGGTTTGGAATTTTGCGTCAACACCCAACTGGGATACGCGCAATGAAAAGTCCCGTCCGCCCCGACGGCCGGGCTGGGCATCGGCTGGGGAATCAAAAATCGCGCAGACCAGCCGCTGGTGTGCGCATATCGCTCGGCTTGCCAGTGATTTCCCTGGTCAGCGGATGTCATAAAATAGGGATGGAACGGCGCGCTGGCGCCTTTGGCGTTCATGGTGGTGATGTATAGATTTCCCTGGTGAATGCCGTTACTTTGATCCGCCGCCAGCCAGGGACGATCAATCGGTTTTTTGCCGGGATCGGCGTGGATGTCGATCACTTCGGAGGGATTACCCCAGGTGATCCCCCCGTCTGTCGAGCGCCGCACGTAAACGGCCCCGGAATCTCGCAACGCATTGAAATCGACATAAGCAAGATACACATTGCCGGCATTGTCGAATGTCAGGGAGGGATCAGCGGAAGAAAAAATGGCGGCGACATGCGGTATCCGGGTCGTGTTGCCCCAACTTTTGCCGCCGTCAAAGCTGACCCGCGTTTTTACCTGGATTCGCTGAAAGGGAACGAACCCCATCCAGGCGACCACTAAGTGTTGAGAATTGTTGGGATTCACCGCCAAATACGGCTCGCCGTCGAAAACAACGCCGTTGGAAAGATTCTGATTTTGCGCCAATCCAGCGTTAATGATCCCGGCGATCAATAACAAACACGCCGTGAGGATGATTTTTTGCGGGACTTTCCGCGGGTATCGGCCAGAATACTTTTTCATACGTCTGCCTTCCGTTTTCGGTCAACATGAATTTAAACGCGCCGCCGTTGATTCACAAGCCGCATTAACGCAATAAAAGCATTTTGCGGCTCCGCGCAAACTGTTTTCCTGCCTGCAATCGGTACAAATACACGCCGCTGGCAACCGGCTGCCCGGCGTCATCCCTGCCGTCCCATTTCAGGATGTACCTGCCCGCGGCTTTCGGGCGATCTTCCAGCGTTCTGACTTTCTGTCCCAACGAATTATAAATATCCAATCGAACATCGCTTTGCGCCGGAAGCTGATAGCTGATGGCTGTTTCCGGGTTAAAGGGATTCGGATAATTCTGCGCCAGGGCAAAGCGGACGGGAACCTCATCGGAGCCGTCATATAGAATACCGGTTACCTGATCCTGCAAACGCGCAGTACTATTGAACGCGAGCGTATCACCGAAATTATCCAACATGCTGAATCTTAAGACATAAGCGCCCGGCAGCAAACCGGCGGTGTTCCAGAGCGCAAGAGTGTCATCCACCACCATTTCTGCATGAAACCCATCGGTAGGCAGCCAGGGAGGCTGTTGAGATTCGTCGGTATATTCCACCATGTAACCCGTAAACTGAAGCGGGCTTTGCGGTCCGGTGAGCAGTTGCGCCGTGCCGATGAGCGGCAAATTACTTTCGGTATAGCCATCCACCGGCGGAAAAAAGCCGTCAAAAACATTTCCCCCGTCAAATACCTGGGGTTCGTTCATGCGGAGGGTATTAAAGAACACCATTACTGAAAAATCCGCCGCAACAATATGCGTGGAATTGAACGCCGAAATTCCGCTGACGAAAACACCATTTCCGCTGGCGATTACCTGAGAATTAACCAGGGAGTTAAACACCAGCAATTCCGCTTGTGATTCCACGCCGAGGTAACCGCCGCTGCCGTCACACAGGGAATTATTGATAAAGGTTTCCGAGCTGTCCGAGGCAATTAATTCGCCGAAGATACAGTTCTGAATCGTTATTTTAGCGTCAGCAAAGGGGTAAAAATTCCAGGTTGCGACATCGGTATTAATTAAGTGAAGATTACGATCCGGCACTGCGACAATATCATCCACATGATGAGAGCCGTTGGTGATGTTTTCAACGGTAATCGAGTCCGTTTTCGTGAACATCAGGCCGGCGACCCGGAATTTCGTATCGCGGAAAGTGGCGTCGGAGCCGGACCGGGAAATTAATCCCCAATTGACATTGGTGCAGCTATCAATGCTTACCGAATAAGGGATTCCGGAGACGTTGGGCAGGCTGTCAGTCAACGTCCAGCCGGTAATTAGCGAATCCCCCGGCAGGGTAATGTCGATGGCGCTGAAATCGAACAGCACCGTCCAGAACATTAGCAGATCATTATTGCGGAATTTAAGATTATTATTGCCGAAGCAAAGGAATTCGCCGGGAAGCTGCGTGCCTTCAATTTGCCCGGCTGCCTGCCCGAAAAAAGTGTGGGTAATGAACCCGTCGCTGACCCGGGAATCCCGTAAAATCAAGCGGCCATGATCAACCGCGGCAAATCCCCAACTCTGTCCGCTGGTTTGAAAATCCACGCTGTCAATTTGCAAAACGCCATTTTCCAGCACCAGCGCCTGGTGTTCATAAATATATGCCTGAATCACCGTGAAATGCCCGCCGCGGATATTCATTCGCCCGTTTCCGAGGATGGTGATGTCCCCGTCAATCCGAAAATCGGCGCTGTTCAGATTCAAAGCGCCGTTATTGACGATGATAATATCGCCGTTTTGAACAAAGCCGCCGGTGATGGTGACAACCTCGTTCGGGTCGTTTTGCCCGATGATCAAATCGCCCGGCGAGGCCGGATGGGCCTGGCGGGGAAATTCCCGGTCGCGCAACTGTTTGATTTGTTTGCCCAACGAACGAATGTGATTTTTTGCCCCAGGAAATACTTCCGGCAAATCATCTTGTGTAAATTGAGCAAAGGAAATCATTGATAATATGAAAACAAACCCAAGCGCATGTGTAAAATGCCGCATGTCAAAATCTCCTTTCATGGTTAAGTAATTCAGAACCGGATACTTTTAGGAAAGGGGGGAAAAAGCGGAGCTTTAGGGGAAAATAACCTTACAAAGCTCCCGCTTTGTAACGAGAATCGCTCATTTTTGTCAATACTTGTTGCATCCCGATGCGGAGCGCAGGGATGCAACACGATTTTCCAGGAAGCGCTGCTTCTAATTCACGCAATATTGCCCGCTTTTAAAAAGCGTCCATTACTGAAGTTAAATAACTCATGTTACGCGAGGCAGAGCCTCGCAGAAAACATTCCACCGCAGAGCG
>CAYVDX010000033.1:0-12873 GCA_964450485.1 uncultured Calditrichaceae bacterium | reverse complement strand
TGTATAATTGTGCGGAATGAACTTCCAATGCTTATAGAGCTACACAAATACCAAATTAAATATTTACAAATGTTTAACTCACAAAAAAAACTTTTAAAAAATCAAGGAGAAACGAATGAACATTCCAAAAGTGCAGGATGCGATACAAAAACAGGGCGTTGATGGTTGGCTGCTTTACGATTTTCGCAATCGCGATCCGCTGGCGTTGAAAATCATGGGCATGGATCCCAAAAAATATTCGTCTCGCCGCTGGTACTATTTTGTGCCGGCCGCCGGTGAACCGGTAAAGTTAGTGAGCATGGTGGAGCAAACCATGTTAGATCATCTGCCGGGCAATAAACTCACCTATCGCACCTGGAAAGCGCTGCATCAGCAGATCAAAAAAATGTTGGGCGCCGCCAAAACCGTTGCGATGAATTACTCGCCAATGAATAATATTCCCTACGTTGCCATGGTGGACGCGGGCACGGTTGAACTGGTGCGCAGCCTGGGATTTGAGGTGGTGAGCGCGGCGGATTTAATCCAGCAATTTGAGGCAGTGATCGATGATAAAGGCTTTAAAAGCCACAGCGACGCAGGTGAAATAGTCTTGCAAATCAAGGATGAGGCATTCGCGAAAATTACCGAATCAATTCGCACGGAAACGCCTCTGAGCGAGTATGAATTGCAACAATACATCATGCAGCGATTTGAACAGGAAGGGCTGACCTGCGAGGGGCACGGACCGATTGTGGGCATCAATGAGCACCCCGCGAACCCGCATTTTGAACCGAAAAAAGAAATCAGCTACATTTTTAAACCCGGCGATACGGTGTTGATCGACCTGTGGGCAAAACAAACAATACCGGGTTCGATTTATTACGACGTCACCTGGTGCGGGTACGTGGGCAAAAATCCGCCCGCCAAATATGTGGAAATTTTCAACACCGTGCGGGATGCCCGTAAAGCAGCCACGCAATTTGTGGTGGATCGATTTGACGCCGGAGAACCTTGTTACGGTTGGGAGGTGGATGACGTGTGCCGTGCTGTTGTCCAAAAAGCCGGTTACGGCGACTATTTTGTGCACAGAACCGGGCATTCCATCGGTGAAAACGTGCACGGCAACGGCGCGAATATCGATAACATGGAAACCAAGGACGAGCGCACCCTGGTGCCGGGGCTTTGTTTTTCCATTGAGCCGGGTATTTATCTCGAAGGCGAAATGGCGGCGCGTTCGGAAATCGACGTGTGCGTTTTACCCGATGGCGAAGTGAAAGTGTTTGGCGATCAGCAGGAAGATTTGATTTTAGTGGGATAAGCGGATTTTTATTAAAAAATGAAAATTGAAGATTGAAAAATGTGAAGCGTGGGGCGTGGAACCAGAATTCTGTGCGACTGTTTTGGCAGCGCTTTTGTAAATTCCATACCCGGCATTCAGGTGGTCATTTCCTTTATTTTTTGCCAGACTTCTTCCGCCGGACGCCAAAACAGTTTGATCAATTGATGCTGAACTTCGCCGGTTTGATCAATCAACGGCGACAGGATTTCGTATAAAGGTTGAGGGTCCACTTCCTTGCGATCTTTTTTCAACGGATAACCCAGCGGCGCCGGGTAAGGGTCGCCATTAATGATGATTTCAAACAAATCGACGAACAAATTTTCCCGCTCGGCATTGAGATAATAGCATCCTTTGACGGGAAATGATTTATCTAAAAAAATGACCGCGCCGTTTAAAGCGTCGCTCCAATCGATTTTCACCGGTGCGTCGCCTTCCGGGTAGCCGAACACCACTAACAGCGTTTTGCGCTTGCATTTCAGGTGATTTTTAAGATACGGTTGGTAGCGCAAAAAGTGGGTCATTTTTCCGGACAGCTTCATTTTCATGTCCAAATCCCGCGCGGGAAAAACCGCCTCGGCTTTTTTGGCAATCTTTGAAAACGTTTTGGGTTTTGTCTTTAGCAAATCCTTTTCGATGGATGCGTCAGTCAAAAAATCAGATAAAAAATTATCAAAAAGCCATTTGCTGCTGAAATGCCGGAAATAATCATCGTAAAAATCATCGCCGAGGCGGATGAAAAGCTCGCCGGTTTCGCTTAAAGCAAGATCGCCATCGTGGGTGAGCCAGCGTGTTTCAATCGCGCCGGTATCGATCTGCCGTATGTCGTTTTCCATTTCTCCCGACCGGCCGCGAATAGTGCGTTCGATGAGCGATTTGGCAACGAGTTGCTCATTTTCGATGTCAACCGCTGTCCCTTCCGGCGACTCACTGAGCGCGGCTTTTTCCTCGCTGTTCAACAAACGGTCGCGAATGGGATCGTAAAAATGAACAAACCGTTGCTGCTGTTGAACCCCGGGAAATGCGCCGCGCGCCCGCATTTCCTCTCCGGTATCGGTCAGGCGCAGGTCGCGTAGTTTTATGTTTTGCATTGACGCCGTCTCTTTCGGGCCTTCCAGCATCCCCATTTCCAACAATTGCGAAAGGGCCGGCTGCACAAAGCTTTCTTCTTCCGGCACGGCCAACATTTCTCCAAAGACTTTTTGCAAACTCATTTCGCCATATTCTTTGTCAGTTGCAAACTCCGCGACGACCTCTAAAATGGCTTTTTCAAAAAGGGTCGGCTTGCGCAGCACGGCATACGTCACTGTGCTGTGGATTTCCAGCACCGGAAAGGAAAGGGTAAGCGCGGCGATTTTCATCTTTAAGTGTTACTCCGCTTACTTTCGTTCAAAATGCGGCCAATATTGCGGCGAATAATCACTTTTTAACTTACCCAAAAAACCACTTAAATAAAACTTTTTAATTGTCAAGATGTCAAAGTTGTATTGTGGATAATCCTGAATCAAACGGTAGAGTTCCTCTTCAGTCATGTTCACATCATTTAAGGAGATTGTTTTTAACGCAGGCATATCAATTTGCCTGAGTATTTCCCGGACCGTTACGTCATACCAACGCTCTCCGTCAAAGATTATATTTTCAGTATGTTTTGACATCGGTGATGATAAAAACAATCCCATTTCCTCGGGTGTTTGCATATTAAAATTATGAATCCGCGTTTGTATATCGCCTTCAAAGATGTTTTTATAAAATTCGATTCTTTGTTGTTGAACAAGCGCGGGTTTTTTATTCGCGGGAGAATAGACCGGACCTAAAAGTATTTCTATTTTTGATAAGGTTGAGTCCCGATAAAAAAATTCGATTGATTTCTGATCGCGTTTTGGCGCCGGTTTTTGCATCTCAAGCCGAGTCAGTTTCCGAAAAAAAGGTTTTGACCAATCGATGTACCATTTGCCAAGAAAATAACTCACTGCGGGAAATGCTTCCATATAGTTTATCCTGCTTGAGCGAATGATCATATTATACGTGGTTTGATTGACGAATGAATTATTCAATGTAAGTTCAGTGTTATTAAGCTTTAACACTTTCAGGTTCCCGGGTTTTTCAAGTGGAAATATACCCAGGAGAAAATTGTCAAGTTTGTTGTTGCTCAAATCGAGATACTCTAATTGTTCGATAACGCCCCACGCCGTTAAACAACTCGGGAACCATTCCTTGAGCTTCCCGTTCACAATTTCCAATCGACGCAGATTCGGAGCGGGCGTTTTTGACAAATTTTCATAAAACGCTTTGTTGAGTTTTGTGTTTGTGATTTTCAACGATTTAAGCTTTGAAATGAGGCTGCCGGGAACAAACGCCTTACTTGATTTAACTTTTATATCAGCAAGTTCCATGGATTCGACGTTGCTGTCGGCAAGTTTGTCAAAAAACTGCGTGAGCGTTTTACCCTGTGTTTTAAACCCTGTTATAGAGACTTCTCGAATCTGGGTAAAAGATGGCAACGCTTTAAGTTTATCCACGCTTTTGGACAGCAAGGCATTTTCACCAACAAGGTGTAAATGAATTGGCTTTTCGGTCGTCCGGGAAAGTTCTTCCGCTTGATAATCACCCTTGACTTCGATAAAAATGTTCATGTATTGTTCTGTTTGGCCATACCCGTTTGAAAAACAAACGGAAAGCGATGCGATCATTAAAACAATATATTTCATCATGTTCATATCCTTTTTTCAAATTAAACGTCATTAAGAAATTAGCATACAGTAACGGCTAAAACCGTTTAATAACAGGCAGCTTTGGCGGCGGCGGGGGTTGATTAATTTGATTATTGGGAAATGTATTTTTCCAAAAATCATTCGTTGGAGACGGAAAGCTTTGGGAATTGGCAACCGAATGCACCCTGATGCCTCTTTTGTTCAACGCGTCGCGGAGGGCAAACAACTCCTGTTTATCAAGTTGGGTGTGGACCAGGAAAATGTTTCGCAAGTGATGGAAACGCGATGGATGAGCGGCGATAAACGCCAATTCCTGTTTGGTGATTTTATATCCCGCGAGGGTGATTTCTTCAAATTCGGTCTCAAAATTTTTAACATAATTTTCAATATCCGCCATGCTGGTAAAAAACCAACCCCAGTTGCCGATCGTATCAAAAATTTTTCCGGTAATTTGTGATGAGTCTTTGTCAAACTGCCGAAAAAACGTTCCGGTAAATTTTATATTTGGCAATTGAGTAACAAAATCCGCATAAAAAGTCGTCAGGTTATTCTTGGCCATGCTTTGTCCGGGTTTCATAATAAATGAGCCGTCTCGATCATATTTTGGCGAATTTGCAAAGAAAGAGTTGGGGTTAGCGGATGTTCCTCGATTATTAAAAAACAGATTTTCGACAGTGGCAAAAAGCGCGGGATATTTTTTAATCAATTCGCGATAGGTATCCGGGCTGAAAGAAGAATTAAATATAGAGAGCGTTTTTAACCTGGGGAATAACGGTTTATTGCCGGCGAATTTTACCGCGCCCCCGCTTTTTTTGATGATTTTATTATCATTCAAATAGAGCCGTTCGAGCATTGGAAATGCTTCGCTGTTTTGCAAAAGTTGATCGAATCGTTTTTCGTCAATTTTGCACGATGAAAGGTCTAACGATCTTAGTTTGGTAAATTGATATTTGACGATTAAAAAATCTTTTTTATTGAATTTTGTGCCGCGAAAGGAAAGCGCTTCCAGCCCTTCCCAAAATGATGATAATTTACCAAACGGAATTTTTTGTTTATGATTAATTTTTTCTTGTTTTTCCCAGCGAAAATTTTTTACCGGCGCATTTTTAACGGCAACCAAAACACTCAGCAGGTCTTTTTCCGTTAATTTGCCATTTTCTCGACTGCGCGGTAAAAACCATAACGTCTCCAAATGGCTGCGATGCTTGCTTAAAAATTGAACGACAACCGGAAAGCGTTTTTCACGTTGGTACTCTGACAAAATAAATGTCTTTAAAGCGAATTTTTCCGCCGGATCATTCTGGAGCTTTTTTAACGCTTTTACGCCCTTTTTACCAACAACTTCGAGTTAAAAAACCTTTCCACTTTGATCCCGGAGAATGTGCAAATAATCCGCTGACCACGCAGTCGGTGCGGCAATAAAAACAGATATGAAAGCCAATAAGATGCGTCTCATGGTGACCTCCCGATAAAATTAGTTTGATTCTGATTTTGGTAGTTAGGCGTAGCTAAAGGAATTACACTCCGATATTACCCGGGGCGTTTCCCTATCTGCATATCTTACAAAGCTAAAACATATATCTATGTATGTTAAAAATTAAAACATTTTTTCCACAGGCAAAAGTGATTAATAATTTTGTTGAGCGGCTTAAAAATCATCATTGCCATAAGTGTAAAATAAAATGTCTGATTGTTTGTTTTGACGTTGGAAGCGGTTCTTTTTTACCGATAACGACTGCCACAAAACATGACGGATAACCGCTTGAGTTTCGACACAATGTCATTATTTCCATTGACGTTACCCCAATATTCCTGGTAAAATATATTACAGTTTGTGGCATTACTTTTCAGGGAAAAATTCAACCAAAAAATTATTAAAATATTGTTTTTATTGATCTTAAAGAATTCGAGTATTTTCGGTATGATATTTGAAACGCATAAAAAATATAGATAAGTTAAAGGAGGCTTAAGATCAAAAAACAGCAAGAAATGATAATTTTTGATCTTTAATCTTAATTTCGTACTGGAGCGTATCATGAATTTTGGCATACCTAAGGAAGTTCGCCCATTTGAAAACCGGGTTGGGCTTGTCCCGGCGGCGGTCGATTCATTAGTGAGGATCGGTCACACCGTATTTGTGGAACACAATGCCGGGCTAAAAGCGGGGTTTACGGATGAAGAATACGAGGCGGTCGGCGCTCAACGGGTTTACACCGCTTCGGAAGCCTACGGACGCGCCGAAGTTGTCGTAAAAATTAGTCGCCCAACAGATGAAGAGTATCACCATTTTGTCCCGCGGCAAACCATTTTGAGCTTTTTACACCTGGCGGTCGCTTCCTCGGATTTACTTTCTACTTTACGAAAAGAGGAAATTACTGCCATCGGATGTGAAACCATCGAGACGCTGGAAAATGAACTGCCGATCTTGCAGACCACGAGTGATATTGCCGGGCGGATGGCGCCAACGATCGCCGGTGATTTATTAGGCAGCTTCAAAGGCGGCCGCGGCATCTTGCTCAGTGGTATTCCGGGAATTCCGCCGGCGGCTGTCGTGATTATTGGCGCGGGCGTGGTAGGGGTTAATGCTGCCAGATCTTTTCAAAACCTGGGCGCAGACGTCACATTGTTAGATCACAATTTGAACAAATTACAGAAAGTCGATCAGTTGTTTGGCGGGAAATTGGCAACGATGTATGCGAATCCACACAACATTACCAAAGCTGTAACATTTGCCGATGTACTGCTTACCGCTGCCTCTTTTCCGGGGGAACGCGCCCCGATTTTGGTTACGCGCGAGATGTTATCAAAGATGCGAAAAGGCGCAGTCATTCTCGATTTGGCGATCAACAGCGGCGGGAATGTGGAAACCAGCCGTCCGACCACCCTTGCCGATCCCTATTTTATCGTAAATAATATTATTCATTATTGCGTGCCAAATGTGCCTTCGCGGGTGGCCAGAACCGGCAGTTATGCATTTTCCAACGCGATCCTTCCCTACTTGCTGGAATTTGGACGCACGGGCGTTGATGATGCGCTCAAAAAAGTGCCCGCATTGCGGCGCGGCGTCAATACACTGAAAGGAAAACTGGTCCATCCGGGCGTAGCCGCGGCAATCGGATCAAAAGTCGAGGTAAAATTATGAATTTCTTGGACATATATCGCTCTAAAATCACCACGCCTGAGGATGCCGTTTCGCGGATAGAATCTAATAGCCGGGTTTATTTAGGCGGTGGAACGGGCGTGCCGCAGGTTTTGGTGAATGCCTTGGTAAAACGCGCGCCGGAACTGCGAAATGTCGAGTTAGCCCACATCCTGCACTTTGGCGACGCTGAATATGTCAAACCGGAATATGCTAAAAGCTTTCGGCACAACGCCATGTTTATTGGTAATAATGCCCGCAAGGCTGTGCAAAGCGGCGCAGCGGATTTTACGCCGGTATTTTTATCGGAAGTGCCCTATTTATTTCGCGCCGGCGTGGTGCCGCTGGATGTCGCGCTCATTCAACTCTCCCCGCCGGATGAACACGGTTTTTGCTCATTTGGCGTGGAAATCGGTTGCACCAAAAGCGCCGCGGAAAGCGCGAAATTAGTGATTGCGGAAATCAACCGGCGGGCGCCGCGAACGCTTGGGGATAGTTTTATCCACGTACGCAACCTTGATGTGATTGTTGAAGCGGATTATCCGCTGCCGGAAGCCGCGCAGGGCGGTGCATCCCCGGTGCATCAACGGATCGGGGAAATTATTGCTGAGTTGATCCCCAACGGCGCAACGCTGCAAATGGGAATTGGCAGCATCCCGGACGCTGTGTTGGCGAATATGGGAAATCATCGCGATATCGGGATTCATTCCGAGCTGTTTTCCGATGGCGTGGTGGCGTTAATCGAAGCAGGCATTATTAACGGCGTCAAAAAGACACTGCATCCCGGAAAAGTGATTGCCGGTTTTATCCTCGGTTCACAAAAGCTCTACGAATTTGTGGATAATAACCCGATTTTTGAAATGCATCCAACCGATTATGTCAACGACCCGTTTATCATTGCGCAAAATGATAATATGATCAGCATCAACAGCGCCATCGAAGTGGATTTGACCGGGCAGGTGGCCGCGGATTCCATCGGCGCCCACTTTTACAGCGGCGTGGGCGGGCAATTGGATTTTGTGCGCGGCGCATCCCGTTCCAACGGCGGAAAACCGTTCATCGCGCTGCCCTCAACCGCAAAGGGCGGCGCCATTAGCCGAATTACACCCATGCTGAAGCAAGGCGCCGGCGTCACAACAACGCGGAATGATGGACCGATTATTGTCACGGAACACGGGGTTGCGGAGACATATGGAAAGACGATTCGACAACGCGCCCAAGCGTTGATCAACATTGCAGCACCGGAATTTAGAGAAGAACTGACACGGCAAGCTAAAGAATTACATTACTTATAGTAAGTTTCCGGCGGGGAATGTAAAGTGCATTTTCCGCCGGTCATCGCACCAAAGTCATTTTCTTTACCAGGAAACTATCATTGACCTGCAAGCGGTAATAATACATCCCGCTGGCAACAACACTCCCCGATTCATCCCTTCCATCCCATTGAATTTTATGTCTCCCGGCGGATTGTTTACCGGAAACCATTCTTCTGATAATCGCGCCGGCGGCGTCAAATATTTCCAGTTTAACCGTGCCGCTCCGGGGCAGCACGTAGGTGACCGTCGTTTGCGGATTAAAAGGATTGGGATAATTTTGCGCTAACTCAAATGAACCGATATCCGGCGTTTTGGCGTCCAAGCCGGTTGGCATTTTCGGATAAAAATAGAGATGCGCCGGCGTGTTATTAAATTCCTCGCTAACCGTAAAATACCCGTTTCCATCAAAATCCCAGGAAATCGCCTCGCCCTGCGGCTCAATCACATACGGGACAGTCGCCGGGGGATTGGCAAGGGCATCCACAACGCTGGTTTGGGCGTCTCTGCACCAATAATTTATCTGGTTGTAATTTTTAATCAATATTTCCAAACCGTTTGGCGAGATATCCGCGGCGGTGACAAAAGCCATATTCAGCGTCGTCGCCAGCATTGCCGTATTAACGCTATTTGTTGATTGGGGATATGCCGCCCGGTACACATGCACATTCGTTTCCCATTTGGAAATGATGTACAAATCCCGGGTCAGCGGGTCAATCATCAATGCTTCAGCGTCACGGCCGCCGTCCGGGTATTGAATAGCGATGCTCCGGACGCCGGTAAGCGCCGTGTCAATTGGCATTTGATCGGGATCGACATGAGGCTCGGGAATTCGGTAAATAAATTTGGTGAGATACTGCGCGGTGTTGTCGCCGATATCAGCGATGTAAATATAGCTGACGCCGGCTTCCGGGCCCGGACCAACGGCGATATCCTCCCAATCCCGGGCGCCTGCCCCGGTGATGTTATAAACGCCCAAATGCTTTCCCTGGGCGTCCATGGCGTACAAGCGGTTTAAATCGCCGCTGTCGTTGTGCGTCCACAAAACGCCCGGGTTCCGCTGGCTGGCGGCAATGCCGGAGGCTTCATTAATGGGGGCGTATTGCACTTCACCGCGATCCTGCCTGCTTCCAAAATTTGGCTCATTTGCTAACAAATTGTTGCCAAAAACTAAAAAAACAACACTAATACATAACTTAAGAAATACGCGCAATATTTTCCCTCTAAAACAAATTTTCAATTTTGATCTCCGAAATTAAAACACTGTCATTTCAATGTTTCCGCTTTTTATCACAAAACGAGCAGCCGTGCAATTTTTCTTTTTATGATTATCGATAGGAAATGATTCGGATAAAGTCATTTTATGTGGTTTGCACGAAAATGGTTTTTTCCCTTGAAAAGTCAATGCATAGATGATATTTTCCGCCGTTCTTATTTTCATCCCGAACGGGAGTGTCCTTCACCTTTAAAAATAAGCGGCAAATTTGCACATGACTGACAGTAAAACACAAGAAAAATTAAGAATTGCCATGATTATGGCCGCCGGTTTTGGAACGCGCATGGGGCAATTAGCGGGTCATCATCAACCTGCATTGCTTTGCGGATAAAATGGAATCCTGTTTGGGAGACGGACGACGGTATGGGCTGGAAATTATTTACAGCGAAGAGCCGCAAATTTTGGGATCGGGCGGCGGCATTGCCAATGCGGAGCCGCATTTCGACGGCGAAACCATCCTGATTCTGAATGCCGATGTGTTGAGCGATATCGACATCCGCAAGCTGTATTCGCATCACCGGGAATGCGGATCGCTGGCAAGCATGAGCGTGCTGCCTTCGCAAAATAACATTGATTATACGCTGGTAAAATACACAGCCCAAAACGGGTTGGCCGGATTTATGGATCTCGGAGAGCCGCTGCCGGAAAATTTTTTGACCTGCATTTTTATGGGCTACCAGGTTTTATCGCCGCAAGCGCGGCATTACCTGCGCCCGGAGTTTCAATCCGTGATTAACCGGTTTTACAAAAAAGCGATTGAACAACAGAAACGCATTAACATTTATCCGTTTTTGGGCACATGGATTGACGTTGGCACAGCGTCATTTTATCACATCTTCCGGGAGCAAATTCGGCTTGGCGAAGTGGATTTAAAAACGTTTATGTGAGTGAAGCACACTGCCTTGTCATCCCGGTTTTTCCATCTCTTCAGGAAAATGCCGGAATGACATATCAAACTTAACAAGTTGTTATTTTGCTGATCCTTACTTCAACAAAATCATTTTACGGCTTTTCACAAATTTGCCGGCGATAATTCGATAGATATACAACCCTGATGCGACTCGCTGTTGCTGCCGATTGCGCCCATCCCATAAAATTTCATAATTCCCCGGTTCCATTTTTTCATTCACTAATGTTTGCACCACTCTGCCGGTGATATCGTAAATGATTAAACTCACCCGGACGGGTTGGTTTGCAACGCTGAACGCAATGGTGGTGGTGGGGTTGAACGGGTTGGGATAATTTTGCGCCAATTCAAATTTTTCCGGCAACAGGTCTTCTAAATCAGCCACTTCTTTTGCTAATGCGACAGAGTCTGCCGGGAGTTTCGCCTTTGCAAAGTGGTGGAGCGCCACTGCATACTGTTCGAGCTTTACGCGATACGCACAAACGGCGCCTCTGAACAGTGTTTCCCGCTCTAAATTCACTTCTGCATACGGTGCGATAATTGATCCCAACACCCGCGAACCTCTGCCAATTCTCATATCTGCCGTTTGAATCGAATTGTAAACCACCTTGATCGATCCGGCGTCGCCATCCGGTATAATTTTACTTATAACGCCTTTTTTAAACATCAAATTTGAAACAACATTAATAAAAACAAGCCCATCGGAAACATCCGTGACCAGCGTCGATTTCCCTTCCATGATCAGTTCGGTGAAAAAATACTCGCCGGCAGACAGCATCAAATTTCCTTCCGGGTGAACCATAACAGTGCCGTACGAGCCGGGTGACAGTGAAACGGTATCACCACCAGTGACAAAAACATCATCGCCGCCCGCGCTGAAACTTATCACCGGAAGCGGGATCGAGTCAACCTGGGTATTCGGCGTGACAGTTCCATTGACGGTTCCGAACACATCGATGCCGTCTCCCGCGGAAACATCGCCATTGATGGTATTGTTTTTGCGAATGATCACTTCTTCAACGGCGGAGATGTCGCCGTCGTGGACGCCGCCAATACCTTCACGTACTGAAATATCGTCGTTTGAATGGACGCGCCCTTCAGAGTGCAGCGATCTGATAAACGCAACTTTGAAATCCGTCAAAAATAAAAAGTCGTGAACGATTGGCAAAATGCCGTTTCCGCGAATGGCAACATCCAACACAGGTTCATCGGGATCATTGCTGGAGAATCGCAAAACCACTGCTTTGCTATCAACCGTTGTTGGGGTAAATTGGATCACAATTTCCAGACTGTCGCCCGGAGATAAGGAAAAGGGTGCGCCGCCGCTCAAAATGGCAAAATCGCCTGGGTCAGTACCCACCAGTTCCGTCGAAGTTACCGTCAACACGTCCATTCCGGCGGAATCGTTCACCACGGTAAATGTATGCGATACGGAAGTTTCAATCGGCACATCCCTAAAATTAAATGATGCCGGCGATACGGAAATATCCGCGACGATGGTTCTTGCCGTCAGCGGCACATCCAGCGAGCTTGCATCGGGATCATTGCTGCTGATATTTAAATTGGCCGTAAAAACGCCGGCCCGGTTCGCGCGATACCGCAACAGAACGGTTTGGGTGTCGTTCGGTGCGATGACGGAGTTGCTGAGATTGACGACCGAGAATTGCCCGGTCGTATCGCCGGTGATACTTGTCGATAAAATCGTTAAATCCGCTGTGCCGAAATTTATGATTTTTACAGTTTGATCGGTGCTGTCGCCGAATGCAACGTTGCCAAACTCGACAGACGTGGGTGATACGGCGATATCCGCGATGGCAATGCCCGAGCCGCTCAATGCCGCCGATACCATTCCTTGGTCGGGATCATTGCTGAAAATTTGCAGCGACGCGGATTTTGCGCCCGTGGTAACCGGGCTGAATTGCACATCGATTTTCGCGGTGTCATTCGGCAAAACAATGAGTGAATCAACGGTTGTCAACGCGGCAAAATCCGCGGCGTCGGCGCCGGCAATCGACGTATTGAAAAGGATGAGATCTGCCGTGCCGAGGTTGACAATATTTAGCATCCCAAGGGCGCTATGGTTGATTTCCACATCGCCAAAAGATAGCGCGGACGGCGTTACCGAAATTTTTGGCGCGGGTATTGGAACGCCCGTGCCGCTCATTGGAATCGTTACCGGATTTTCATCAGGGTCATCGCTTTCGATTTGCAG
>CAYVDX010000032.1:0-12917 GCA_964450485.1 uncultured Calditrichaceae bacterium | reverse complement strand
GCCGGGGGGTGAAATATTACCGTCATAAACTACGTAAAATGAAATCTGCACCCAAATCAACGATAAAAAAGCTGCATTTAAGCCTTAACGAGTATAAATCGTTACATTTATTCCATCACTTTCATCACGCCTTTCATCAAGGTCCAGTGGCCGGGGAAAGTGCAAATGTAGGGATATTCGCCGGGCGCCGGCGCGGTAAATTCAATGGATTTGGATTCACCCGGTTGGGCAACCTCGGTGTGAAACAAAACATCCTTCCGTTCGGCGACATAATTTTTTTCCAGACCAACTTGTAAGCCGGCTATCCCAACCGCATCGGTGTCCGTGCCGGGCTTGCAAATCACAACGTTGTGGTTCATTCCCTGTAATTTGGCAACATTTTTCATCGTGACCCGCACTGTTTCCCCGGTTTTTACGGTAAATTCCGTCAGCGCGTATTTCATTTGATCGCCCACCGGGCTGATCACTATTTCCGTGATTTTCTTTTCCTCAGCCTTGGTTTTTTCCGCTTTTTTGCCGGGCGTTTGTTTCTCCCCGCTAATTCCGGCGGCAAATAACCCCGTCAAAAATATAACTGTCGAATATATCCAAATTTTACGCATGGTATTCATCTCCTTTGATAAGCGTTAGTGTTTTCATTTTGTGCGCAAAAATATTGTCGTTCCGGCGGAATTGCAATAAAAAAAATGTAAAAAAAATTGTTTTGAAACATTTCTTTATTTCAATAAAAAGCTTTATATTAATCAACTTGACTCGAAATGTCATCGGGAGTGGGGAACTCAATGGATGCTGCTTCAAAAATCAAATCGCGAACGGACCTGCTGTTGTTGCGAAAAAAATGGAATCACACAAATCAATCGGTTGTATTTACGAATGGCTGTTTTGACATTTTACACCGTGGACATGCGGAATACCTGCAACAGGCAAAAGCGCTCGGCGATGTTTTGATCGTCGGGTTAAACAGCGATGCCTCCGTACGGCGATTAAAAGGCGCTCCCCGCCCATTCGTTTCCCGGGAAGATCGCGCATTTCTGCTGGCGTCTTTAGCCGCGGTTGATTATGTTTGCATTTTTGAGGAAGATACGCCGCAACGGCTGATTGAAGAATTGCAGCCGGACATTTTGGCAAAAGGAGATGATTACCCAATTGAGGACGTCGTTGGAAGAGATGTTGTTGAACGCCGGGGCGGCAGGGTTTTAACCATTCCGCTAACGCCCAATCGCTCAACATCAGAACTGCTCAATAAAATCAACGCGTCAACACAAATCGCCGAGACGCAATAAAAACAATTTATTACCGGAGGAGCTTCACCGCATGAAAATTCTTTTGACAATTGTATGCTTCGCTTTATTGATAATGACCGGATGCCAGGTATCCTTTTTAAAAAAAACTCCCCGAACTGTTCCGCCGGAAGCGCTGGAACAAATTCACACTTATTTGGACTGCGCCGAGCAGTCAAAATTTGCGCCGGATTCGAGCAGCGCGGAAGCGTATTATTTGCGGGCGTTGCAGGCGCTTGACAGTTTGTCGCTGATTTATACGGATGATTCCACGCTTGTTAACCTGCTGGATATTGTCAACACGGACTACGATGATTATCTCCACGAAATGATGACCCTGAACGCGGACACGCTCACCGAGGCGCAGGTGATGATGGAATTGAGCGAGATTTTTGACGCCGCGCCGGATAGCAGCGACCTTACGGGCGATACGTTAACGACGTTGCGCATACCGATTGTTCTGAACCAAAAAGTTGAACGCGCCATCAAATATTTTACCAGCAAGCGCGGGCGCAAGATTTTTCGACGCTGGCTGCGACGCGCCGGTCGTTATGAAAAAATGGTGAAGCGCATTTTACACGAAGAGAATGCCCCGGAAGAACTTTTTTACCTGGCCATGATTGAAAGCGGCTTGCGACCGACGGTGCGTTCTTATGCCCGTGCCGTGGGGCTGTGGCAGTTTATCGCCGGCACCGGGCGCTATTACGGTTTGCGGCAAAGCTGGTGGTTCGATGAACGACGTGATCCCGTCAAGGCATCCCGCGCAGCCGGCCGACACCTGCTCGATTTGCACGAACGGTTTGGCGACTGGTATTTGGCGATTGCCGGGTATAATTATAGCCCGCGAAAAATTGAAAAGCGAATGGCGCGTTACAAGGTCGATGAATTTTGGGATTTGCCGCGATTGCCGCGACAAACGCGCAATTATGTCCCGACATATTTGGCCGCGGTCGCCATCGCCAGTAATTTGGAAAAATATGGTTTTGACGATATTCAACCGGAAGCGCCGATTGAATTTGATACCGTCACGGTGAAGCAAAGTATTGACCTGACCGTTATCGCGAAAGCGGTGGGGTCTAATTATAAGGAAATCAAAGCGTTGAACCCGGCGATTTTACGCTGGTGCACCCCGCCGGATGTCGATAAATGGCAGCTTTATTTGCCGTCCGGCACGCGCGATCTGTTTCTGTCAAAATATGATTCACTGCCGAAATCCGAGAAAAGAAACTGGGTGCGTCATCGCATCCGCTCCGGCGAGGCACTTTCCACCATCGCCCGGCGATACGGCGTTTCGGTATCGGAAGTGAAAAAATTTAATAAGCTGAGAAGCAATTTGATCCGGGCCGGGCGCACGCTGATGATTCCGGTACCGGTGGAAAAACCCGGAAAAAAGAAAGTCGCGAGCGCGGTTTCGCAGGTCAAAAAGCGCCGCAAAAAATCCCGGCCGAAGCCGAAGGTTGTCCAAAATGTGCCGGGTCGGGAAAAGCAAATTTACACCGTGAAAAAAGGCGATAGCCTGTGGGAAGTTGCCCGGAAATTCAATGTTTCCGTAAAGCAGGTTCGCGCGTGGAACGGGTTGGGTTACTCGCGGCTGATCAAGCCGGGGCAAAAGCTCAACATCTGGCAATTGCCCGAGGGCGCCGCCGAAAAAACGCCGCTGCTGGCAAAAACGGAATTGCCGGGCAATTCATCAAAAAAAGCCGCAATCAAGACGCCGGAGGGGAAAAACGCATTTACATACACCGTGCGCCCCGGCGACACGCTTTGGGACATTGCCCAGGCGCATCGCGTCAGCATCCGCGATTTGAAAAAATGGAATCGCAAGCGGAGCAATAAAATTAAACCGGGCGAAGTGCTGACCATTTTGGCGAGCGAATAGGTTTTTTGAGTGAAAACCGGAATCTCCCGATACAGGTTTAAAAGGTTAAGGCAGAATGATTTGTTGGCAGAACAATCAAAGTCAAAAATATAATCATTCTGCCCTTAAGTATTCTGCCAACAGATGAATTTATGAATGAATCAGTTTAGCTTGCTAAACTTTTTAATCACCCCGCCAAATTATATTTTTATAAATCAAATTTTCTTGATAAATTCCAATTCAACACGGTTAAACACATTTGCACATTGGAGGAAAACGAATAGATGAAAAAAGTCGGAATTTTATTCGGCAAGGAGAACACATATCCACATGCATTCGTAGAAAGCGTAAACGAGAAAAAAGTTGCTGGAATTACAGCGGAATTTGTAAAAATTGATAAAGTTGTTCAAGGCGTGGAAGACGATTACGCGGTAATTATTGACCGAATCTCGCAGGATATTCCGTTTTATCGCGCGTATCTGAAAAACGCCGCGTCGGCAGGCGTGGCGGTAATCAACAATCCGTTTTGGTGGAGCGCTGACGATAAATTTTTTAATAACGCGCTGGCATTGATGACCGGCGTAAAAGTGCCCAAAACCGTGTTGCTGCCCTCCAACACCCATCCGCCGGATACCGACGAACTTTCCATGCGTAACCTGGCCTATCCGTTAGATTGGGAAGCGATTTTTGATTATATTGGATTTCCGGCATTTTTTAAACCTTTTGCCGGCGGCGGCTGGAAAAATGTTTATAAAGTGGAAGATCGCGAGCATTTTTTTGAAACCTATAATAAAACCGGTCAGCTCGTAATGATGTTGCAGGAAGAAATAAAATACACGGATTATTACCGCTGCTACGGCGTGGGGCAAAAGGATGTGCGCTTGATGAAATACGATCCCGCGCAGCCCTATCATCTGCAATATGTTCAGAACGCCCCGCCGGTGCAGGCAAGGCTGAAAAAGAAATTGGAGGACGCTGTGCTAAAACTGTGCATCGGGCTGGGATACGATTTCAACACCGTGGAATTAGCCATGCGCGACGGCGAGCCTTATGCCATCGACTTCGGCAACCCGGCGCCGGATGCGGATTACTACTCGGTCGGGGAAGCAAATTTTAACTGGATTGTGGAAACGTCGGCAAACATGGCCATTGAACGGGCAAAAGCCCATCGCGCCGGACAAATGAACCTGACCTGGGGGAAATTTGTTACCGCGGCGGTTCAACACAAACGCGTGACGCCCAAATCCATAAAACCGCCAAAAAAGTGAGTGATTGCGATGAGTAAGCCAAAATTATTCACCCTGGGAATCGAAGAAGAATTTCAGATAGTTGACCCGGAAACCCGTCAGCTTCGGTCCCACATTCAGCAAATTATCAAAGGCACACATGCGCCGCATTTGGCGGAACAGCTTAAGCCGGAGATGCATCAATCCGTGGTGGAGATCGGCACGCGGGTTTGTGCAAATATTCATGAAGCGCGGGAAGATTTATGCCAACTGCGCACCGATCTCGCCAAAACCGCCATGGAATCAGGCATGCGCATTGCGGCGTCGGGAACGCACCCGATTTCGCACTGGAAAGATCAAAAAATCACCGAGCATCCGCGTTACAAAACCATTGTGCAGGACATGCAAATGGTGGCGCGCGGCAATCTCATTTTCGGGTTGCACGTGCACGTCGGCATCGATGACCGGGAAGACGGCATTCAAATTATGAACGCGGCGCGATATTTTGTGCCGCATGTGCTGGCGCTTTCCACCAATTCGCCGTTTTGGCTGGGGCGAAACACCGGTTTCAAATCTTATCGCGTCAAAGTGTTTGACCGCTTTCCGCGCACCGGTTTGCCGGATTATTTCGACAGCCTGGCTGCGTATGAAAATTTTCTCAAACTGCTGGTCAAAACCAACTGCATCGACGACGCTAAAAAAATTTGGTGGGATATTCGCCTGCATCCCTATTTTGACACGCTGGAATTCCGGGTTTGCGACGTGCCTATGCGCGCAGAGGAAACGCTGGCCATTGCCGCGCTTTTTCAGGCGATTGTGGCCAAGCTTCACAAGCTGATCAAGCAGAACCTCGGTTTTCGCCTGTATCGCCGTTCCCTGATTTTGGAGAACAAATGGCGCGCCTGCCGCTACGGGCTGGAAGGTAAACTGATCGACTTTGGCAAGCAAGCCGAAGTGGACTGCCGTGATTTGATCGATGAATTGCTGGACTTTGTCGATGACGTGGTGGATGACCTGGATACCCGGAACGAGATGGCCTACATTAAACAGATGGTGGAACGGGGCAGCGGCGCAGACCGGCAATTAGCAGTCTGGGAGCAGTCCAACGATTTGACCAATGTGGTGGATTACATCATCGAAGAAACCCATCACGGGCTGCCGGTGTAGCGCTGTTTGCGGATACCTGATGCCAGATGACGGATTCCCGATGCCGCACGCCTCTTTGGAATTAAAATGATAAAAAAACGTCGATCCCTTTTAAATCGAGATCGACGTTTCAGCTTTAACTGTCTGCCGGATTGAACGCTTAAAGGGGCCGCATTAGCGATTTTTCATGAAAGCAGGCAGTTTTATCCCGACTAAAACATCCCGGATCCCCGGCAATCCGGGGCAAGCTATCCAGGATTTCATTTTATCAGCATCATTTTGCGGGTTTGGGTAAAACTCTGACCTGCTGCCAAGCGGTACAAATATACTCCGCTGGCAAGATTTGAAGCATCAAACGGTATTTCATAACGTCCCGCCGGTAGTTCTTCGTTGATCAATTCCGCCACCTGCCGTCCGTTGAGGTCAAAAATGCTCAGGCGAACCGGAGCAGATTCGGGCATAGCAAACGTGAATGTCGTTGTCGGATTGAAAGGATTGGGAAAATTTTGCGCCAGGGTAAACGTTTCGGGGGCTTGATCATTCAATCCGTTTGAAGCGATTTTTTCAAAACCACCGCCTTTTTGGTTGAAAGTAACGGTACCGGAAAAACCGGATTTGTTGTTGCCTAAATCTACCGCTTTCAGCTTATATAAAATCTCAACGTTATTTGAAAATTGCGCAAAATCAACACCTGATTCGGTATTGTCAATGTAATACGTATTTGATGTGGTTGCCAGCAGATTCCAGCCGCCATTGTCTTTATTTTTCCACACTTCGTATTTGTCTAAATCAGTCTCAATATTGGCATCCCAATCTATACGGGGGTTTTTGGCAGTATTGACAATTGAGGGAACTAAATTTTGCGGAGCTTCGGGTACGGTGTTCAGTTTAGCAAAATAAGGATCGGCATTCCCGTTTCTATAGTCTGTCCAAACCACATAATCATTTCCACTGTCGTCTAATACCATCCCCTGGTAATGATGAGTCCAGGTAGAGTTGTTTGGGTTAGAGCTGGTATCAGTGACTTTTACCGGGGTGCGGAAGCTGGCGCCATGATCATAAGACTCTACTACATAACAATCGACATTACCATTACTTTTTCGGTGCATAAAGGTCACCGCAACTTTACCTTCTGAATCACAAGCCACCCAGGGAAAGATTTCTCCTTGCTCGCTGAGATTACCAATGGTTATCGCAGAATTCCAGCTACTACCTCCATCAGTCGAACGAATAAATTTGATTCGTGGTGTATTACCATCTTCGTATGTGATATATACATACCCATTGTTGGGGTCAACAGCTAACGATGGAAGATTTAGGTAGTCGAGCCTCCCCCACTGATTTCTATTCCAGGTAAAAGGATTATTGTTTATACTTATCGTTGAGCCAAAGGATGCGCCCCCGTCAGTAGATTTACGGATTTTGAAATAACTGTTACTCGATGAATTTGTATTCACATCCATCCAAACCACATAGACCTCACCATTCGGTCCCACCGCCGGCATTGACCCCTGGAGAAAAACGCTCGTAGGATTTCCGGGAGTGGTGTTGATAGGCTTTAAATAAGCATTTGAACCTGGATTTTGCCCGATAGTCGCCAGGGTAATCTCTGGAGAGAAGCTGCTGCCATGATTGGATGAATAGGAAAACTTAATTTTGCTGCCAGCGCTAAAATCGGTCCAACTTACGTAAATTCTACCGTCGTAAGTGCTTCCGGTGTTATCTACCGCCATTAAGGGCTTATCTTGATCTGAATTCGAACTACTCACTTGTGTATGAGACCAACTGCTACCGTCATTGGTAGTCTTTGAAACAAAGACCGGGCCTAATGATCCCGAACTACCAATATAGCAATAGAAAACATTACCATTATTATCGATGGCTAAAGATGGATCAAAACCATAATTGTAACTTCCATGATTGGGTAAGATGTTATCGCTCCAGTTATTCCCGCCGTTGGTAGAAAAAGCATACCCCGGTTCGAACAAATTGGAGCGAAAGTCATTCCATGCCGATATTAAATGATTTGAATCTGAAGGATCAATGGCAATTGTTACTTCACTTTGATCTTTATTATTGCTTGTTATTCTGACATTTGTTGGTTGCGCTGATACATTAAAAAAAGCAAATAAAACGATGGCAAATACAAATTTATGAAGTTTCATTTGATGCTCCTTTCTTACCTTCTCATGTAAGATTAAATTGGATATTGTTTTGGAAAATTCGTATATTGAAGGAAAGAAAGGCTCCTTTAACAATAAATTTCCTTGTATCTCTGGCCGGAGACTATCTGGGAATTGTGTTATCGGAGCCTTATTGTTATTGTCCTTCCGGTTCGGGCGGAGAGCGCTCCCGGGTCGTCATTGTCGGTATGAGTGCGATCATTGCAGCAGCACCATTTTTCGGGTTAATGATCTTCCGGGAGTTTTCAATCGGTATAAATAGACGCCGGACGGTAGCGCTGACAAATCAGCGGTTAACCGGTGACGTCCTTGTGAAACGGTCTTGTTCAACAAGGTCTTTACTTTTTGACCGAGTAAATTAAAGACTTCAATGGTTGTTCTTTTTCGCCGGGGCAGGTAAAATTCAATGGTGGTTTGTGGATTGAATGGATTGGGATAATTTTGAAAAAGCTGGAAATCTCGGCTGATGTTTGACTGCGCTTCCAAAATGCCGGTAATAATATCGTTCCGGTAAATGCTGATCCCCGGGGAGTGATCGAGAATGATTATATCCTGTCCGTTAATCTTACTGAATAAATCAATATCTTTAGAATCTTCATTGATTGTCGACTGAGCTTTCGGACGGAATTTATCTGATATGTCAAGCACCGAAGTCTGCCCTTGTGTTAGATATGCCCAGGTATCAGAGATTGCAAATCCGCTAGGCGGTCCGCCAGTCCATGATGTATCAAGTCTGGAAACTTCTGTTGGATTATCCGAATTGCTTATATCCAAAATGGAAAACCCGTTATATCCCGGCGAGCCGAAATAGGCGGTGGTTGCCACATAGGCGTATGAAGAATCAACAGTTACCATCTTCGCTCCCCATAAATTAAAAACGCCAATTTCGTCAGGAGAAGCCGGGTTGCTGATATTCAAAATATGTAAACCGTTTCCGGTGGTGTCGGGAAAATTTCCGCGAGTAATAAATGCTAAAGTGTCATAAATTGCCACATCGGTAATATTTTGAATTGTTGAGTTATAGATGAGTTGCGGTGTTTCCAAAGATCGGATGTCAACAATCAGCAATCCCACGACCGAGGGGATGTATAAAAACCCTCCGGAAAGTTCCATGCCGGCATACGGTTTTCCGGGGAGGGAAAGCGCACTGATTAATTGAGGAGCGGAAGGATTGGCGATATTCAATATTTTCAGTTCCTTGAGCGTCGTCATAAAAGCAATACTGTCCCGGGCAATCGCTTCGACGGCAAAATCATGTACAGGGAAATTTCCGATTTCCCGCGGGTTAGTTATATCTGATAAATCCAGAATCCAAAGTCCGCCAGGACCCGAGGCGAGAAAACCCAGCGCGTTTTGATGGCGTATATTAAAAACACCGTAACCGGTGGGGTAATAAAATAAAGATGTCGCTTCCGGTATTCCGGTCCCGGTAAAATCCACTCCCCAAAGCGCCGCCGAGGAGGCGACAAATACGTTTTTGTCCAGCACGGCGAGTTCTCCCAACCAGTTATTAGTGATGTAATGAGAATCCGGCCCCGGCCAGGTAAGGGAATCGACCGCCATCGGAGCGGTGGGGTTTCCCAAATTTAATTTCATCACTCGCACGGACAATGAATCAACACTATCGCTTTCCAGTAATCCGGCATAGAGGCTTTCCCCGTCCGTGGCGAGGTCATAGGGAATGGGGGATATTTGCACATCACCGGCGAATGAAAGCGATCGCGGGTCAGCAAGTGAATATACCCGTATTTCATCAAAACTCCCCACGTATAAATAATCATTTACGACACAAACCCCTAAAGGATTGGGCATCGGCTGTGCGTAAGAAACCGGAGCGGTTGGATCCGTCACATCAAACGCTTCTAACCACAATCCTTCGGAATTGGGTGCATAAACAAAGACCCCGCCCAGGGGATCGGCATAAACCGTCATATCCAGCCAGATATAGGTGAAAATGGGCAACTCAGCAGCAACATGTGGTTGAAAAGGGTTGGAAATGTCTAACACCGTAAACAAAGTTCCGCCGAGGTAAAGATACGGTAAACCCCGAATATCATGGGCAACTTGAAAATAAAAACTATTAAAAGCGGTGTTGGTCCAATGACTTACCAGCATCGGTCTGGTTAAATCACTCAAATCGATAACATCCAGATCGTCACTATTGCCGACAGCGTAGGCATATCTGCCATTAACAACAACATCTGTAGGCGTTCCCGGCAACTCAATTTCACTCACCCTGACCGGGTGGCTTGAATCGGAAATATCCAATATCTGTAACAACTCCCCATTGCCGATGATGATGTGATGTGTGTCGATGATGGCAACAGTCCAACAATCGCCCCACCGCCATTTTCCTAATAAGGTGAAGTCATTGGGAAGGGGTGAAGCATGGGATTGTTGATTTAAAAATGTCCTAACTAAAGCAGTACCGAGGGTGTCTGATTTCAAAAGTGTGTCGTAGTTTTTGGATCTCTCCGGTAGAGTGGTTTGAGAAAATCCGCTAAAAAGAAGCGAGAATATAAATGGAAACAATATTATCCATTTCATGGCGAACTCCTTTCGGAAACAACTTCATAAATATTGGGATTCAAAAATAAATTAACAAACCAGCGTGTGTATTTCAAGCGATAAATCATTTTTTTTTTTTGATTTAGCGTAAATTGTTCACCCTTTGCCAACAAATGTGCACGCTTTTTTTTTTAAGCGCAAAACTCATCCAGAACACATTCGTAACGGTTATATAGCTTACGAAATCCCTGTGAGAATGGGCAAAAATAACCAATCCCCGGGGTGAGGCGGAATTTGTGCGATTAGCATTCCTGTAAACAAAATGCTCAGGGTCCATAAAACGACAGGCTTTCGATACATAACTTACCTCCGTCAATATTTAGTGGGTTAACGTAGTAAAAGAATTTTTTGAGCATGTCTTTCCTGACCAGCAGAGAGCTGAACAACATACAAACCGCTGCTCACCTCCTTTCCAAATTGGTTGATGCCGTTCCATTTTAGTGAATAAATACCGGCAGTTTGCCGGTCGTGGATTAGAGTGATCACCTCCTCTCCGTTTATGTTGAATATCTTTAATTGTATGTGCGCGTTTTGGTTTATTTTATATTTGATGGTTGTGGATTGATTAAAAGGATTGGGAAAATTTGATATTTCGATCACATTTGCGGTTGGCGGTGTACGATGGGAAATGCCAACCGGAGGATCGTATTTATAAATTTCTGATATTGACTCAAAACGTTGGATATCGGGATTCCAGAATCTGCTGGACAGCACAATTTCACTTAACCCATCGCCGTTCAGGTCGCCCATTGCCACGCCTTCCGCTGCTCCCGGAAATTCCTTTGCCCAGAGCACTTCAAAGCGTTTCTTACCGGCAACCTTAAACGTGACCACAACTGTTTCCAGGTCAAAGGTAAACTCATCAATCCCGTCTCCGTCCACATCCCCGTGGGCAACCGTGCGGGAATGAAACGGGCTGCCGGAAATAATGTCTGCTGCCCAGACCGGGGCATATTGGTCATCGCCGGTGGTTTCAAAAGCGACAATCAGATTATGAACCTCAGAAAAGGTGACGGATTTATGACCGCAAACGAAAAATTCCGGCCGCCCGTTGCCGTCCAGGTCGCCGGCTGTAAAATTGGCGTAAACAGCCAACGTGGGTAGTTGGGCCTCCCAGTTGATGCGAAAGCTGTCATTGGCAACATTTTCAAGACCCAGCAGCCTGCCGGAAAAATGACCGGTGACAAATTCCAAATGACCATCCAGATCCAGGTCACCCAGCGCATAGCTTCCCCAGGAGTCTCCTGAGTTGGGATAAATAATTTCGGCGCTCTGAACCAACCGGCCGTCGGAAGGGCGATACTCCATAAACCGGGCTGCCCCGTCTATGGGCGTGCCTATCGAATCATAAAGGAGGGTAATAAATAACAATTCATTATTGCCGTCGCGGTCAAAATCTCCGGTTGCAATTCCCCGGGTAACATTATCGCTATCTTTTGAAAATCGAAACATTGATTTTGTGGCATACTGACCGGGAGCAGGAGATTCGTATATGCGCAGGCTGTCGCCATACCCAAAAATCACTTCTTTTAATCCGTCCTGATCGATGTCGCTTCCCAAATAAGCTGCGCCGCCCTCTATGATTGTCGGCGCATTAAAATCTGCAACCAAATCAAAACGCTCCCGTATCTGGTGTTGCTGGTAGAACTGATTTTTTGCCGGCCAGATGGTTGTGTCAACATGAAAACCAATAATTTCATTGACGCCGTCATCGTTTGAATCAAAAATTAAAGCTCCCATAAATGCGGCGCCCACCGGCACGGTTGCAATTTTTCTAAACCGTCCGGCAAATAGGGTCGTGTCGATGGTGCGCAGGTCCAAATAGAGTTTAATATCCGGGAAAATGGTATCCGGGAGGGCGTTGCTTACTCTGCCTGCTGAGAGGCTGTTTTTCAAAGCCCTTGTGCCGGTGTAACGGTCTGTAACAACAGGCAGGTTTGTTTCTCTTGTCAGGATACCTTCGGGTTTATCCTTTTGGGACAGTTGCTGCGTAATCGCTGCACCAGTCAGGCAAAGCATCACGATAAAACATGCCGCTAAACTTTTTGGGTTAACTTTTTTCATTATTTGTCCTCCCTCATTGTCTTCTTCCGCAATAGCAGCAGACTGAAGTCTGCACTCCACTTCATCCAACAGTCGTTTATGCCGTGAAAATCAAATCGCGTTGCGCAAGCGTTTATTGCCAAAAGCCGGTTAATTTATTGCAAAAATAAAATTTTTTCCAAAATGAGGAAGGACATCCGTTTCAACTTCCCTCAGAAACACTCCACCTAAAATAAAAAAAAAACCGGGGTTAGATGTCAAGGGAAAAATGAAGAATGATGATTGGCAATGATCAATTCCCGGGTAAAGAGATGCAGCCGTGTGTTGTGAAGATGAACGCGACCGATTCAGAGAGACACGCGACAGGCAAAAAAATGCGCCCCCACGTTCCAGGGATGCGCGCTTTCCTTTCAGAAATGCGCGCTTGCTATTCGGAAATGCGTTGTCGAATAAAAAAGATGTGCGAACGATGATCCGGGGCTTGCACGCGCATCTAAACACCCCGGCAGCCTGTTTTTGAAGTGGGGAGGGGGGCTACTTCATGTCCCTTCCCCACTTGTCTTACTCCCCTGTGGATATTGAGTTGTCAAACCTCCAGGGTTTCCCAAACCCC
>CAYVDX010000031.1:951-12922 GCA_964450485.1 uncultured Calditrichaceae bacterium | reverse complement strand
TGCAAAGATATAAGTCCCACGCCCGTCTTTTAAACCGTCTTTCAGGCTTCCCGCATATTGATCGCCATTGGCAAAATAAAAAACGCCGGCGCCGGATGGTTTACCCTCGCGCCACTCACCTTCGTAACGCGCGCCATCTTTCCAGGTCATCGTCCCGTTACCGTAAGGCTTGCCCTGGCGAAATTGCCCTTCATATTTCTGCCCGTTGGCAAGTTCGAGCACGCCGGTTCCATGTGGAAGGCCTCTGCGGAAAACACCCTGGTACTGATCACCCGATTCTTTTTCGATAAAGCTTCCATTGCCGTTGGGTTTGCCATTCAGCACTTCGCCGTCATAAATATTACCATTCCGGTAAACAATTTTACCATTTCCCGACGGCACCAGGTCTTTAAATTGCCCCGCGTAGATATCGCCATTGGTAAATTTAATTTTGCCGTTTCCCTCGGCAAGGTTGCCGGATAAAATTTTTGCCTGGTAAACGCCATTGAGCCACAGACCGTTTTTTTCTAATTGGGCGTCACTGTTATACGCTCGCCCAACGCCGTGAGGAGCGCCTTTCCGCCAATGCCCTTCATAACGACTGCCGTCTGTCCAGACATATATGCCGTCTCCATCTTCACAGTTGCCATCGACGCAGCCGACCGCGGCGGCAGCCCGCACCCCGATCCACGCGCCGCCATATCGCTCGTTTTGATACCACCATTCGCCGTACAGTCCGTTTTTACCAGCCAATAATTGAAAGGTTGCCCGACCGCGATGTTTATCATCCACCCATTCGGTAATCAATTCCCCGCTTGTGGAATCAAATCGCGCCTTAACCGTTCCATTGTTGACCTTCCCGGAAAAAACGCCGGTGATGTTTCCCTTTTCATCTTCGTCGAGAATCAATCGACCGAAATTCGTGTTCCATTCGCCGAAAAAGTCAGAAGGTTTTGCTTGCACAAAGCGCGCTTCCTTCTTTTCCCGGACGCCATTCCAACGCCCATTCAATACTTCGCCCTTTTTGCCCCATTTTCCGACAAAGGAATTACTGCCATTTTGCAATTTGAAAACAAACTTTCCGCTGCCGGCCGCTTCGATCCATTTACCAACCAGTAAATTTCCTTTCGGCGAAAGCGCGCCGACTACTTTTCCTTTTGCCTTGCCATTACTATACGTTCCGGCGACCTGGTTGCCATTGGTTTTCAAGGCAATGTGTCCGAATGTGGATCGCCAATAGCCGTCAAAACCGCTTTGATCCGCCAACAGCCACCCGGAGCCGCCTAACAAAAGACAGATCGTGCCGGCGATTATTTTTTTAAAAAAAATTGTGAATTGTCTGAAATTCATAAAATCCTCCCATGCTTTTGATAAAAACCTCATTGTGCTACTTCGGATTTCTTAAATTATCGCAAAGGAAATGCCAAACTTTAACAATCATAAGAATGATATAAAATGAAGTTTTTCAGGGGATTATGATAAAATAGCGGCGAGAAGGAGATTTGTCTAAAATCATCACCAATAATGAGTGTGTCAGAATTTCACATTCCGAAGACAATTTTGATTGTTGACATTGGTTACTGATTCGCGTTTTTGTTGATTTTTGAGGAATGTATCTCGCGATGAATTGTTTTTGCCGGCGAAAAAGACTGTATTTTACCACACGCGGGGCAATACCACTTTTTGCGATCCGGGTCACAATCGCCGATTGTCCACCATTGGCCGCATGCGCCGCAATTAAAATGTGTCAAAATTTCCGCGGATAATTTACCCATGATTGGATCAATACCGGGCGCTTAATGAAAATTGAAAAAACTGCTTTTTTAGTAAATAAAATTGATAGCCGCTGTTATCCAAAATATTAAAACCGGCGGCTTGCAAGTTGAGTTTTACATTTCCAAGCCGGAACCGGTAGCCAATGGAGGCATCCACGTCGTAAAAGGCGGGGACGAACTCGGATTTCAAATCGTTTGGATCGTCATCGCCGGGAAACAAGCCGATGCTTTGCCCTTCATAAAAAAGGGTGCTGTGAAAATACAATCCGCTTGTCGCGGCAAAATCAAGGGTGGCGCTGTAACCGCCTTGCGGTTTAAAAGGATAGAGCAGCGGTTCGGAAATATTTAACAGGGTTGCCGTGCCGATAAAATTTAAATGCGGCGTCAGAAAATTCTCCATTTTCAGCGACGCTTCCAACCCCGAGGTAACGTTTCGTCCGATTTGCGACAGCACCACGGACGGGTCGGTTGGCAGGCGAATCAACTTGTTCACAATCGTGTTGCGAAAAACCGCCAGCGCAAGCTCCATGTCTGTGTAAACTTTGCCATCCCCGGACTTGGAAAGGCTTGCGCCGATTTCAAATGCGCTGCTTTCTTCCGGCTGTAAACGCTTGAGGGTCGTATCGCTTTGGTCGATTTCCTGCAATTCCAGGTAGGCGTTGTCCAACAGCGTTTGTATTTTTACGTTTTTTCCGTAGCTAAAATAGGGAATGATTTTCATATTCGGTCGTTCAATTTCCACGCGAAAACCCGCCGACGGTGAGACATAATTATCGCCGGTGGCAACGAGATCATCGCGCAAACCGAGGTGCGTTTTCCAGGTAATGTCCTCGCGATTGGCAAATTGATTGCTAAACGCCGCCACCCCGGCCGCGCTCCAGCGATTTTCGTACAAACCGGCGTTATAGGTAGGGATTCGCCGTTCTCCAAACCGCTGGGCGTTGGCGACATCCACTTCGTCGTGAATATATTCCGCGACGAACTGAATTTCATTTTTATCCGCGACAAATTTTTTAAGCAGCTTGACATTCAACCTCCGGCTTTCAAAAGACGTAAAAAAGCGATCCGAAAATCGTTTCCGGGTGACGTCGTCATTTCCCGCTTGATAGTTGACATTCAAATCAATATCCGAGACCCCTGGCAAGTCGCCCCGGTATCTGCCGGCAAACAGGTAATTTTGTCGCTTGTTTTCCCAATCCGGTTTGTCATAATCCAACAAATAGCCGAAAAACTTAGCGCTTAATTCACCCTTCGGCAAATAATAATTCAGCCGTAAATTATGATTTTGCTTAATCGTCTCGACCCGGTTGTTTTGAGTTTTATCGGTGATCTGCGCTTCGCCGGGAAAAAATTCGATCCCGGGTTTTATGCCGTTTACCTGCCCGAAATAATTCACCACAAAATTCCGCGTCACCGGCACATTCAGCTCGCCGATATAATATTGGCTGTCAAAACTCCCCTGTTTTGTTTTCAAATACAGGCTTCGTTGCAGGTTCTTTTTGCTGGTCACATTCACGACGCCGCCAAATGCGCCGCCGCCCAGCAGCGGCAAATTCGCGCCTTTCAGCACTTCCAGGGTTTGGATATCTTCCACGGAAATCACCGATAAATCCGCCGCGCCGTTGACGCCCAAATTATTGATCAAAATGCCATCGACATACACATTTACCTCGCTGGCGTCGCTGCCGCGGATTTGGATTCGCCGGCCGGTCAAATCATTCCCCTCAAGCCGCACGGATGGAATTGTTTTGAAAAGGTCCCCAATTTCGCTGCTGCCGCGCAGTTCGATGGTTTCAAAATCGATGATGCTGCTGGCGTGGGGTATTTCCTGGCGGCTTAACTCCAGCCGTTCGTCAAACACGGTTACCGAATCCGGCATGGCGATATTTACCGGTTTTAAGCGGATGCGCGACCGGTTTTTGTAGCGCTTTAAAGCAACCCGGTATTTTTGATAGCCTAAAAAACTGATCATTAATGTATCGGGTGATGCCGGTAAATTTTGTGACAGGTGCAAGTTAAAATAGCCGTCCTCATCGGTGGTTGTCCCTTGCTTCAGATGTTTTAAAAAGACCTCTGCCCCGTTTAGCGGCTCCCCGGTTCGCGCATCAACAACGACGCCGGTGATGTTTTTTTCCCCCGCAAAAAGATTCATCATAACTCCGATTAACAACGCAAACCAAATCGTTTTAAAATGTATCACACCGCACCTTTATGCTAAACGTAAGCAGAAAAATGATTCGGAAAATGAGCTGATAAATACGAATCATTCTCAAAAACTAAAAATCTGTAAATCCGTAAACCCTGTTTTGTCCTTGGCCAAGATTTGATAACTCGTGCGGCTCAGTTTTCCAGTATTCAGACTATCCGGCACAACGCCCTGGAATTCCGCCGTCAGGTCATCCAGGCTTCGAACGCGCCGCATTCGTAAACGCTCTGGTAAAAGCTGCCGGGTTGAATCATCGATGTAAAAAGCGATGGTGAAAACCGAGTCGATATCCGCCGCCCCCTGGTAATCAAATACCTGGGCTGTTGTAATTGAATCAACAACGCTGCCGGATTGAATGATTGGCGCGCCGTACTCCAGCCTTGCGTTTAACTCGTTGTCTGTCGGAAAGACGACCAACGCTGTGTCGAGCACAAGATAATTCTGTGCGGATATGCGCACCGGCGCTTCTCGCAAAAAAAGATCATCATCGCCCAGGATATAGGTAATCCGATATTCTCCTTGCGGCGATGTGGTCGTGTTTCTTCCCTGTGCTTCGATCACGGCACGCGCTACCGGCTGGCCGGTGAACAAATTGGATATCTTACCGGTGATTTCCGTTGTATTTTCAATTTTATCGGCGTTGTAATTAAAGCCGGTAAATTTATCGCTGTCACAACGCGACGTGAACACCGCAAGCGCAAAAAACGCAACGATTTCACAGAGAATCAAATGATTTTTAAACATGATTGCATCATCGTAAGTTGGATAAAAATGCTGAAAAAATGCCCCCTGGTGGAGGTGGTTCATGCGAAAAAGGTCAATTTACGATATTTCTTCCAAAAAACAATCCCCCGGATGGGTCAAATATTACGATTGCGCGCGCACCAGCGGGACAAAACGTACCGGGATTTTTTTTAAAATCTCGATTCGATCTTCTCTTCGGGTAATCAGCAGCAACTTCTGTTGAACAGCCCCCACCGGAGCAATCAGTTTTCCGCCAACCGGCAATTGCCGGGTGAGTTCGTTGGGAAGACGTTTTGGGGAGGCGGATACAATGATCGCGTGGAACGGCGCGGCGTTCTCCCATCCTTTATGGCCGTCCCCCACTTTGAAAAAGATGTTTTGATAGCCCAGTTTTTTCAGCACTTCCCGTGCCCGCGTCGAAAGTTCAGATATGATTTCCACGGTATATACTTCCCGAACGAGTTCCGCCAGAATTGCGGTTTCGTATCCGGAACCGGTGCCGATCTCCAACAATTTTTCCTGGCCGGATAATTCCAGCATGTTGATCATATAAGCGACGATAAACGGTTGGGAAATGGTTTGTCCCCGGCCGATGGGCAGCGGCTTGTCCTCGTAAGCCATCGCGGCATACTCCTCGGGCACAAAACGATGTCGCGGCACGCGCAAAAAAGCTTCGAGAATGCGTGAATCAGAGATTCCCCGGCGGCGCAATTGGGTTTCAACCATGATCCGGCGTTGACGTGCAAATTGATCTTCCGACCATTGCGGCTGATTCATTTTCTGATCATTCGGTTTCACATTTGTCCTCGTCATTTACTCTGATAAAGGCGCAATATTGTGATCTAATTTTTCTACCAACGCCTCTAAATGCGCCTGCACGCTTTCGGCTAAATTTGCGTGATGATAGCCGCCTTCCAATACGGAGAGAATTTTTCCGCCGTTAATTGCCTGCATCCCCCGGCGTACCAAACGAGTCATTTCTCGAAAAGCGTCGGTTGAGAGCAACATTTGCGCCAGCGGATCATCGGCGTGGGCGTCAAAACCGGCGGAAATAATCAGCAAATCGGGGCGATACAGTCGCATTTCCGGCAAAATCTGTTCCGCCAATACCTTTAGATAAATTTCGTCAGCGGAATCCCGCGGCAGCGGAATGTTCAGCGTGTAGCCTTTACCCAAACCGCGGCCGCGTTCTTTTGCGGAACCGATCCCCGGGTAAAGCGGCCATTGGTGAATGCTGCAAAAATAGACTTCGGGAATACTGTAAAAGCTGTGGTGCGTGCCATTTCCCTGGTGCACATCCCAATCGAGGATGAAAATTCGCTGCAATGAATAACGGTCAATCGCATATCTTGCCGCGATTGCCACATTATTAAACAAACAGAAGCCCATCGCTTCATCAAATTCCGCGTGATGCCCCGGCGGTCGCACCGCGCAAAACACGCTGTCTGCCTGTTTGTTGACCAGGTCATCAATGCCGGCCAAACAAGCGCCGACCGCAAATAAACCGGCCTGATAAGATTGTTCCGTCACCAGCGTATCGCCGCCATCGAGCACCACCGGCGCTTTTTCACACGCTTTTCGCACCGCCTCAATATACGCCGGACTGTGATTTGTTTCAATCCATTTCAAATCAGCGGCTTCGGGCGTCTGAACTTGCAGCTTTTCCCAGAGGTTATTTTTCTTTAAATGGTCAACAATTATTTTCAAACGATTAGGGTTTTCCGGATGTCGCAACCCCTTCAAATGTTCCAAAAAGATCGGATGGAAATAAAAATGTAATCTTTCCCAGGCAAACGGCATTTCCTTTATACCTTTTTGTAAATTCAATAATGACAACACATTAGACAAAGTATATTCAAAGGCGTTTTTTTGCCCGATGCTTATGTTTAATTCAATTTGGCAATTTCAAAGCAGAAATACAAGCTTATTTTCATACGTCAGGTGACGTTTATAACGGTGTGCGGGTAGGAGAGCCGCAGGGGCGAGACGCATTTCGCCCCTGTTTATTTATTCAGATGTTTGCCAAAAACAGGCAGTTTAATACGAAATGTTGCCCCGCCTTCCGGGGGAGATTCAATCAGAATTCTTCCCTTATGCTCATCAATAATTTTTTTAACAATCGCCAGTCCTAAACCGGTACCGCTTTTTTTTCCGCTGGTGACAAATGAATCAAACAAACGATCGCGTATATCCCGGGGAATGCCCGGGCCGTTATCGGTAAATTGAAACACGACCATGTCGGTCTCATCATAAACCCGGAAGTGCAATTTCCCTCCGCTGCCCATTGCCTCTAACGCATTTTTCGCAATGTTGTAAAACACCCGGTTAATTTTTTCTTCATCGACATAAACAATTTGTTTGCTTGTTTCTTCAATCGTTAATTTTGTGCTTTTTTCCTTGCACATCTGCTCTAAACGGGTGCGAAAACGCTTTACAATACTGCGAACGCCCGTTTTTCGCGGCAAAATGCTGGTTTTTCCTTTGGCAAAATCGAGCACTTCGGTAATCATATTGATGGTGGATCTTATCTCATCGCGGATAATCTCGGCAAATTCGCCCCGCTCTGACGAGGTGGTCGATTCATCTTCCATCAAATCCACGAATCCGTTGATGGTGCTCACCGGGCTGCGAATATCGTGCGCCACGGTGCTCATCATCTGCCCGATCGCGGAAAGACGTTCCTGCTTCAAAAGGCTTTCCCGCAAGGAGTGCAACTCAAATGCGCGTGACACTTTTTGCGCTAACAAATCCAACATAATTCGCTCATCGATATAGTTGAGCGCTTCCCCGATTTTCACATCGACGGCAAAAAGCAAACCGGGAAAATCTGCTTTTGTTTCAACTTTAGAATACAACACTGCGCGATCCGGGAATTCAAAATCATCGTAAAGTTCGAGTTGGCGATTCATTTGCCGCCAGTATTTTACCAGCGCTTTCCGGGAGGGATTTTTCATCAATTCAAAACTACTCAACGCGGGAATTTTTTTCGATTCATCAACGCGGATTTGGCGTTTATTATTCACACCCACCAAAATGGGCTGCCCGTTATTCGGCAATAACGCCCAAATCCAACGCGCTTTCAGATGCTCCACGGTTTTCCGCAGCAGCTTTTCCAGCACTCTGGGTAATGAGTTCTCAGAATTTAAAATTTGCTCATAAATATACAGCAAATCGATTTCCCGCAGTTTTTTTTCCAAGCGGGTATAAAGCCGGGCATTTTCAATGGAAATGGCCACCTGGGATGCAAGCGCTTCCAACAAATCTTCATCTTCTTCGGTAAATACGCCGTTATCTTTTTTATTCAACACCTGGATAACGCCGATGATCTGCTGCTGATTTTCCCGCGGATGTGGCTGCCAAACCGGCATGCACAACATCGACCGGGTCGTAAATCCCGTTTTCCGGTCGGTTTTGGGATCGAACCGGGGGTTCTGGTAAGCGTCCGGAATGTTTATTGTCTCTCCTGTTGCCGCGACATGACCGGAAATACCCCGTCCGATTTTTTGGCGAATTTCTTTCACTTCCGCTTTCAGGGCAATTTTGGCCCAAAGTTCTTTTCGCTCGTGATCCAAAATATAAAGGGTGCTGCGGTCGGCGTCCATCAACGTTGTAATTTCCTGCATGATCAGCTTTAGCAGCATATCAATATTCAGCGTGGACCCCAATGCCTTGCCGATCCGCTGAATGGAATACAGTTCCTTGTCCTTTTTTTGGAGCTGTTTTTTTAAACGGGCATTTTCAGCCAACAGTGCCTTTGTATCCAAAACACAATCTCCTCTCAACATTCCATCTACATTCAAGGTAGTTGTGTCGCAAGCATTATGAAACCCGTTTGCCGCAAGGCGTCCCCTTGGGAGAAACGGCTGCAAAATATTCAGTTCGCTTAATTAACGCCGTCCCGGCTGCCGGGAGGGCGTCAATGAGAAAAAAATCGAGCGAAAATAACCGTTTCTACGGTTTCTATAGCCATAGCTACACAAATACCATTCAAGAACAATTACAACAGATGTTGATAACTTGATCTAACTTCATAAAAAACAATTCAGTGGTTTCTGTGCCATTCGTGGCTTATGAATTCATCAGGATAACTAAAAAAGCTCCCTTTTTATCGGGAGCTTTTGAAATGAATCACATTTTTTTATCTCGAAATACAAATTCATTCGCCGTCTTTTGCCTCTTCCATGAATTTGGCGACAGCCCGATCCGAACTTTCATACGAGTCAAATAGCTGAATCAATTTGGTAATCATCAAAATGCTTTGAACCTTGTCCGTCACGCTGGACAGCTTTAACTGCCCGCCGGCTTGCTGCAAGGAACTCATACATGCCATTAAAATTCCCAACCCGGAACTGTTCATCCATTTTACGCCTTTCAGGTCTATGACAATTTTTTTCAGACCTTCGGCAATCAGACTTTTTACCTTTTCGTGCAATTCCGCGGAATCCGGGCCACCCATCATATTTCCGGAAACGGTCAAAATGGCGACATCGCCCTGCATCTTCTCTTTGATTCTCATTGGCTCTCCTTCAACATCTAGTGATAAACGACCGGTAGTTTAATGACATCACCGGGATATAATTGCTCTAATTTATTCAAATCATTAAAATAAAGCAAAAGGTTTACCGGAAATTTATATTTTTTATGCGCCAAATTCCATAGATTTTCACCGGAGTTGATGGTATGATCGACTAATTCGATGCGTGAGCTGCCCGCCAACAGCTTATTTATCAATTTAACATGATAACTCAGCCGTTTTTCCAGGAATTGCGCCGGCGTCACCAGCGAAAAATCCATCCGCAGTGATTGCCCGGTTTTTATGCTTTGCGACCGGGAGAGCCTGTTGATGCGGCGCAACTGCTTAATATTAATCCTTAACCATTCGGCGTAATGCCCCAATGTTTCCCGGGGAAACACAATGATTTCCTGCCGGTCCGGATTTAGCCGGTTGGTGAGCAGCGCTAATATTTCCCGGTACGTTAATGTCCGGGCGTCCATTACCACATCCCAGCGAGGCGCCGCAATTTGAGAGAGCGCATAAGTCGCTTCGGGAAACGCTGTTTTTTGCGGTTGTGCATCCGAACTCGGAGTCAGCGCTGCCACTGCCGCCGGCCCAATTTCCAAATTTGCGGCGCGAATTTTCTGATGCGCCGTTTCAACGCCCGGCTTTAGCGCGGCAAAAAGCAGCGGCGCGTCCCTAAACTTTTGGCGCGTTTGACCGGTATTTGCAAGGCTTTCCCCGCTCTGCGAACGGCGCAGGTGAAATGCTGACAACCTGTTCCGGGGCGACAGCGAAATTTCCACTGAGTAGGGTGATAAATGTAAGGGCATCTCCGCAACGGCCGGCCCGTTTAGCGGAACTTCCGGCGTCGCCTTGGCCGCTGCCGGTTTTTCGGGATATTCACGAAGCTGAACAAGCGTTTCGCCGGCATCGACAGACGGCCGCCGGGCGGACAATTCGGCAAGTAACTGTTCCGATGCAAAGGTGGGTTCAGATTCAACAGACACATTTAACGCCAATAAATAGCTGTCAATGTCCGGCATGTTTGAACGAGGCGGGGCGACGTCAACACCGGGCTGCGATTTGCGGATCGAATTTCGGGACATTTTTCGACGGGCGTAGATTTCCCGCAACTTGGTCACCCGGATTTTATTTGCGGCGGGAACACGCTGTGCAAGCCGTATCTCGCCCAATTCTGCCTGCGATGCGCCAAGCGTTGCCAAAATCATTTCCGATTGCGCGGTGATGGGCAGCCGCAAGTTATATTTTTTCGGAATGCTGCGTTTTCCCCGCCAAACGGATCTGCGAAAACCGGGGTTCAATCGCTTCAGCTCGTCCAGCGGAACACCAAACTTTTTGACAAATTGTCGGATATTCACGGAACGCGGCAGCGTGATTTCCTGGTAAATCAGCAGCGGGTCTTTTTCGATGTTCGGAAAATAATGATCCAGGCTATCGCAAATTTCCACCACGGCCAGCACCTCCGGATAAAAATTTTTGGAAGCAAAACCAAAGCTGCGCCGCAAATATTTTTCCCGAATCGTCAGGTAATCGCCGTAGCGTTTTTTGGCTTTGCGCATGCTGCCCAACCCGTGATTGTACGCCGTAATTGCCAACGCCCAATCCTGCAAAATTTTGTAATTTAATTTAAGCAACCGCGCCGCTGCCCAGGTAGATTTAATTGGATCATAGCGCTCATCTTTGACGCGATTGACTTTCATGTATTGCCGGCCGGTTCTTCGCATAAATTGCCACATTCCCGCGGCCCCGACATGGGAGCGCGCCCCCGGGTTGAATGATGATTCCACATGCGGCAGACACCCTAACTCAACCGGCAATCCTTCCTCTGCAAACATGCGGCGAATATGCGGTAAATAAGCAAAAGATCGCTTCACGCCTGCCATAAAATTTTCCTTAATTCCCTGCTGGGCGCGGACGCGTTTAGCGGCTTTTAAAAATTTATTCGGGGTGTGGTCTTTATTGAAAAGATGATACACCTGGTGTTCCCAGTGTGTCAACTCCGCAACTTTGAATTGCTTTTTGTGGAATTTCAGCAGCAGAACTTTCACGTCATCCTTGGCGGCTTCGAGCTGTTTCTCGCGCTGCCTTTTACTTAACGATGTGTCTATCGTGACGGTTTTGTAAATCAGCGAGAGATCATCGCTGTCGTGGATAAGATATTGATTTAAAGAAACTTCCGTAAATACTTTTTTCCAGAAACGCACATCCGCTTTCAGGGCCTCGCGATGCGGCAATTGGGCGCTTCCCGCCTGCTTTGCCATTGCATTTTGGACGTTCAACATGCAAAAGAGTGCCATTATGTAGCTTAATAATTTTATGATGATCCTCTCCCTGAAAGTAAAATCCATTTTGTTTCTATTCAAAAGTACCGGTTTCCCGGTACCAGGGATCGCGGGCGGAACGTTCGGGAAAATCGCTCGATTCCTCGGCGACTTCGTGCGGATGAACCAGCAAATGATACATCCAATAATATTTCATCACGCCGCGAACATATTTTCGGGTTTGTTCAAATTCAATATTCTCCATAAAAAAATCGTCGTCGTCGGTGTTCAAAACTTTACGCCAGCGGTCCACACGATGTTCGCCGGCATTGTAAGCGGCAAGCGCGTAGTACAAATTTCCATCATATCTTTTCAACAGTTCCGAGATGTAATAGCTCCCTAAAAAAATATTAAAATCCGGTTCAAACAGGCGGCGCACATCGTCAAAGATAACGCCCAGGTTTTCGCTCAAACGATTCGCCGTCGG
>CAYVDX010000031.1:0-941 GCA_964450485.1 uncultured Calditrichaceae bacterium | reverse complement strand
TGCATCAAACCATAAGCATTGGCGTACGAGGTGATTTGCGGCTCAAAAGCGCTCTCTTTTTTCATCACCGCCCAAATGCTGGCAGGGGTGATATTCCATTTCCGCGCGTACTCATTCACTTTTCCGTTAAAATAAAGCGGGTATAAATTTTTGAACAAAAAGACCCATTCCCGCCAATCGCTTTTTGAAAAATTCTCCACATAAACCTTGCGATAATAGCGATATGCTTTTCCATAGTTTTGCAACTGTTCGTTCATTTCGCCCAGGGCAAAGGTCAATTCCCAGCCCGGCTGTTTCAGTTTGCGGGCTAGTTGATTTAACTCCCGTTGGGCGTATTCCTCGCCAAAGATTTCCTGCACCAACAGCGGACGTTGAAAATACTGCAAATATTTTGGCAAATAACTCAACGGCGTTTTGTGAATATCCCCCAACAGCGAATCCACAAAAACCTGGATTTGGGCGTTTTTTTTGGTGACCAAAAACGCTTTCATGTTGTAATAGCTGTCAAACGGTTTTTCGGAAATGTCACTCAGGATGGCGATGTATGCCGAATCATTCGCTTCCTGCTGCCAGGCTTTTGCCAGCCAATACTTCAGCCGGGATTTCCACAGATCATCCCCTTTGCGGCGCAGGCTAAGCTCCCACTGTTTTCTCGCGGCAACGTAATCGCCCTCGCGATAATGCGACAAACCGATGCGAAACCGCGCTTCATTGGCAAATTCATAGCGCGGGTAGGTGCGGATCAATCGCCGATAATAATCGCGCGCTTCGGCGATGTTGCCCTGTCCTTCGCTCAGCCAGGCAATCACCCACAACACTTCTGGCGAAATCGCATCATTCGGGTAACGTTTTTGCAAGAGATCGTACGCGGCAACGGCTTGTTCTTTTAAGCCCATCCGCAGGTAACAGCGGGCGATATTCAAATCGATGTGCCGTTTGTA
>CAYVDX010000030.1:0-12941 GCA_964450485.1 uncultured Calditrichaceae bacterium | reverse complement strand
CGCTCAACGGAATCGCGCTCTGCGGCACGCCGCGCACAAAAACCTTGCCGTCTTCCAGCACTAAATCATCTTCGGCGCACTCCAAATGCTCGGCGGCTAATTTGAGAATTTTGCCGCGCACCATTTTTCCGGCGGCGTTGAAGGCATTGCCGGCAACCACTGCCCCGCGGCTGGCAAATGTGCCGCAGCCCCAATGAAACTCGCGCGTATCGCCGGTGATCACGGATATGTCTTTCACGTCCACGCCCAACTGTTCGGCGACAACCTGCGCAAACGCGGTGAAATGCCCCTGTCCCTGGGTGCCCACGCCGGTGGCCACGGAAACCTTGCCGCTGAATTCCACGGTCACGCGCGCGCCCTCGTACGGGCCGATGCCGGTGCCTTCCACATACGTGACAATGCCCAGCCCGACTTTTTTGCCTTCCCGGCGCAATCGCGGCTGTTCTTCGTTGATGAATTGCTCGTAACCGATCAGTTCCGCGGCGCGCTCCAACGCCGGGAGATAGTTGCCGCTGTCATATTCCAGCGGCGCAAAATCCTGGTAAATGATCTGGTGATTGTGCGGAAAATCGTCCGGTTTGAGCAGGTTGCGCCTGCGAATTTCCACGCGATCAATGCTTAATTCTTTCGCCGCAAAATCCAGCAGCCGCTCCATCACGAACACGCCGTGCTGCCGTCCGGCCCCGCGATAGGGCGTGACAATCGGTTTGTTGGTAAAAGCCACTTTGAATTCCGAGTAATAATTGGGCACGTTGTATTGCCCCAACAGCGTGCATTGGCTGTTAATCGGCACGGTAAGTCCGTACGGATCGTACGCGCCGGTGTCGTGCAGAAAAACGTCTTTCACACCCAGAATTTTGCCGTCTGCGCTCACGGCGATTTCCGCATCGTGGACTTGTCCGCGTTCATGGGTGGTGGAAAAAAAATTTTCCTGGCGATCTTCGATCCATTTGACCGGGCGTTTGAGCTGCATTGAAATCCAGGGGATGAGCACTTCTTCGGGATAAAACATCATGATTTTCGGACCAAATCCGCCGCCGATAAACGGCGCCACCACGCGCACTTGCGATTCCGACAAGCCCAGCATCGCTGCCAACCCGTTGCGAATGGGAATGGGCGCTTGCGTGGTATCCCAGACCGTTAGTTGCTGCATGCGTTCGTTCCAGTCCGCAGCCACGCCGCGGTTTTCCATGGCTGCAGCAATGCCGTGATCATAAAAAAATCGCTGTTTGATGATTTTGTGGGCGCTTGTGACAACAGCGTCGTAATCACCTTTACGCTGAACGATGTGCGCGGCGAGGTTGGATGGCAGATCGTCGTGCACCAGCGGCGCATCCGGCAAAAGCGCTTTTTCCAAATCCACCGCGGCGTCGAGCGGTGCCATGTCCACCCAAATATCCTCCAGCGCGTCCTCGGCGATGTAACGACTCTCCGCCACGACCACGGCAATCGGCTCACCGGCATGGCGCACTTTGCCCTTTGCCAGCGGCACCTGGGTGCGTTGGTGAAAAATTTTGCCATCGATGGGCGGCGGCGGCACCAACAGCGGACCCGCGTTCCAGTAATCGCCCAAATCTTCCGCCGTGTAAACCGCAACCACGCCGTCCCGTTTCAATGCCTCGGAAACGTCGATGCTTTCGATTTTTGCGTGGGCATAATCGCTGCGCAAAAATGCCACGTGCAGCATGCCTTCGAGATGGATATCATCCACAAATACCGCTTTACCTTTGAGCAGTTGGGGATCTTCGTTGCGTTTAATCGGTTTGCCAAAATATCGCGTTGACAAAGTTTATCCTCCTGTTATTCGTGGATCGTGGGTCGTAGAGCGTAAAGCGTGATCGTAATTTTTTCGCTCTACGCTCTACGCTCTACGCCTTACGATCTACGATAGTCATTCTGGGGTTGATTTTTGAGCGGCGAGTTGCACGGCTTTGACGATGTTTTGATACCCCGTGCAGCGGCAAAGATTACCGGAGAGCGCCTCGCGGATTTCCTGTTCGGACGGATTTTTATTTTCTTCTAAAAACGGAATCAGCGTCATCAAAATGCCCGGGGTGCAAAAGCCGCACTGCAAACCGTGCGCCTCCCGGAACGCTTCCTGCAAGGGATGCAAATCATTTTCATCACCCTGCGCGGAGAGGCCTTCCACGGTCATCAGTTGACAGCCGTTTGCCTGCACCGCGAACATCAGGCAGGAGCGAACCGCCTTGCCGTCCAGCAAAATGGTGCACGCGCCGCAAACGCCGTGTTCGCAACCGACGTGCGTGCCGGTCAGTCCCAGTTCATGGCGCAAAAAATCGCTCAACAACATACGCGGCTCGACAGAAGATGTGTGTTCAATGCCATTTACCGCTACTTCAACCTTAACCTTTTCACTCATTTTCAGGCTGTCCTCTGAAGCGTAACTAAATTATATTCACATTAAGTTTTGAAAATATCAACCCAATACCTACTTCTGTACACAAAACAGGTCATCAGTTCGTAAGCTATAGTATATTAATTTTGCTGAACTTTCGCAAGAAAAAGTGGTGTGACGTGCATAAATTATTCGCTAATTTCGCCTGCCAACGATTGATGCAGCTTACTCTTTACCGTTGACAACGTATTTGGATAGGTGCCAAATAAATGCATCAGCTTTACAATCGTCGCTTCAGTGGTCATGTCATTTGCGCCGATGGCCCCGGCGTCGGCGATAAGCTTGCCGTTTTCGTAGCGGGACAAATCCACAAAGCCATGCCGGCTCTGCGAAGTGATCACTATTAGCTTTCCGGCCTGGGTCAGTTCGCGAACCAGCGGCACCAGCGATTTTTCCTGCGTCGCCACGTTTCCCATGCCCAATCCCTGGATGACAAGCGCCCGCAGCGGCGAATTTTTTAACCAATCCAAATAAGCGGTTTGCAAACCGGGAAAAAAGGGAATCGCCAATACTTCATCGGAGATTTCCGGCAGAAGCCTGAATGCTCCCGTTGGCTTGAGATGATGATTTTTGATACGCACTTCCAGCCCCACCTCTGCCAGCGGCGAACAATTCGGGCTGATAAACGCGCCATAGTCAATCCCGGAAATCTTTACCGCGCGATTTCCCCGGAACAGTTCCGTGCCGAAAAAAATGCCCACTTCGGGAATATCGTGGGTCGCTAATTCCACCGCGTTGATCAGGTTCATGCGCGCATCGGTGCGGATTTCCGCGAGGGGACGTTGCGAGCCGGTCAAAATCACCGGTTTGGGCAAATTTCGCAGCATAAATGACAACGCCGCCGCGGTGTAAACCATGGAATCCGTGCCGTGAATAATCACAAATCCGTCGTAGCGCGCGATGTTTTCAAAAATCAGCTTTGCCAGCGTTTGCCAGTGATGCGGGGTGATATTCGCGCTGTCGAGATTGCAAACCGCGCGAAAATCAATGTTGGCGATTTGCTCCAATTCCGGCACGTATTTCGTGATGCGCTCCTGAACTTGGCCCGGCGCTAAGGTCGGCGCAGGTTTTTGCGGAACCATCCCAAATGTGCCGCCGGTGTGGATGATGAGGATGTTTTTCATAGGCAAGCAATATTGGTGAAGGATATATCAAGGATAAAAAATCACAAAGCCGCACAAAAATTTGCGCAGCTTTGCAATGTTAGCATCCGGTTCATTCCGAATGATTACTGTAACACAAAAGTGACTTTCAAGGTCACGCGATAAGCGGTTACTTTTCCTTTTTCAATATCGACTTTTTGATCCTGCACCCAAGCGCCTTTAACGTTTTTCAGGGTTTTGCAAGCGCGTTTAATGCCAGTGTTAATCGCATCGTCAAAACTCTTTTTTGAAGACGCGGTAATCTCGGTTACTTTTGCTACGGACATGGAATTCTCCTTTTTTTGAAATGATAAAATGACAGATGATTTAGTTTATGCGGATATTTATTTTTACCGTTCCGCTATTTTCAGTTTTTTCAATGTAAAGTGTAACCGTCTAAAAGTTCAATCAAATATTTAAAATGATATTATTGCGTAGGCTGTACGCGAAAACACAAAAATGGAACTCTATTGCGCTTTTATAAAAGAAACATTATTTTAAACGTTTGTTCGTGGAAAAAAATCAACCGGAGGCCGCATTGAAAATATTATTTGTTCGCAGACCAACTTTCATTCTTCCCCAACGGGACAGGCAATTTTCATGCTTCAATAAATGGAAGTTTTTTACAATGGCGACGCTGTTTTTCAGCGGATTTTTAACGGGAAAAATAATGGCGAAAGAAGCGTTTACCGCGAAAGATTTACTCAATGTGAAAAGGGTCGCCGAGGCGGCGATCAGCCCAAACGGCGGGCAAATTGCTTACACGGTGAACGTCACCCGTGCGGCGGATGCCAAGCCCGGCCATGCCTGGCGCGAATTATACCTGGTTTCGGTGAATGGCGGGGAAACGCGCGCGTTCATCACCGGCAAAGTGAATGTCGGCAAAATTGCCTGGCGACCGGACGGCAGCGCCATTTCATTTCTGAGCAAGCGGGACGAGGACCCGACCCAGGTGTGGATGATTCCCGCAAATGGCGGAGAAGCCGTGAAAATCACCAATTCGGAAACCGGCGTGAGCGAATATCGCTGGCATCCCTCCGGGAAAATGCTGGGCTACATTTCGACGACGCCGCAAACGGAACGGGAAAAAGCGTTGAAAAAAGCAGGTTACGGCTTCATTTATTATGAAGAAAATCTCAAAGATCGCAACCTGCATTTGATCGACGTGAACGACGCCGGCAAAGCGAGTCTTCATCGCCAACTCACGCACGGCATCACGGTCTGGGATTTTGAATTCTCGCCGGACCAAACCACCATCGCGGCGTCGATGTCGCCGAAAAATCTGATCGATCATAAATACGCTTTTCGCAAGATTTATTTGCTGGACGTCAACGGCGGCCAGCCGCGGCTGTTTGTGGATAATCCCGGAAAATTGGGCAATTATGCCTTCAGCCCGGACGGAAAACATTTGGCGTATGCCGCTGCGCTGACCCAAAAAGACAATGCCGTGAGCCAGGGATACGTCGTGTCACTATCCGGCGGGGAAGCCGTAAATCTGACGCCGCCGAATTTTCGCGGGCACGTGGAGTGGGTCGGCTGGAAGGACAATAACACCCTTTTTTATCGCGCCGGCGAAGGGGTTTATCCGACGTTGAGCGAAGTAAAAATCAGCGGCGGCCGGCGGCGGGTGGTGCTCAATTCCGCGGATCGCGGGGTCGTGTTTAATCACATCAGCATATCCCGAAGGCGCAAGCTGGCCATGGCCTTTATCGGTGAGTCGCCGTATCATCCCGGCGAGGTTTTTTACACCACGCGTGATCGCAAAAAATCACGCATGACCGATTTGAAACAATTGAGCAATGTCAACCCGTGGCTGGCGAATCGCACCTTCGGCAAGCAGGAACCCATTCGTTACGCCGCCCGCGATGGTCTGGAAGTGGAGGGATTGCTGATTTATCCGGTGGGTTACGCGGCCGGCAAAAATTACCCGCTCACCGTGCTGGTTCACGGCGGCCCGGAATCGCACTACTCCAATGGCTGGATCAACAGCTATTCCCGCCCGGGGCAGGTGTTGGCAAACAAGGGTTACGCGGTGTTTTATCCGAATTATCGCGCCAGCACCGGCTACGGCGTCGATTTCGCCGCCTGGGGTTACAACAAAGCCGCCGGTCCGGAATTTGACGACATCGCCGACGGCATCGATTATTTGATCGAACAGGGCATTGCCGATAAACAGCGCGTGGGGCTTGGCGGCGGCTCGTACGGCGGGTACGCATCGGCATGGTTTGCCAGCTATTACACCGAAAAAGTGCGCGCCGTGTGCATGTTCGTGGGCATCAGCGATTTGATCAGCAAGCGCGGCACCACCGATATTCCCTACGAGGAACTGTTTGTGCATTCCGGCAAAAAATTGGAAGACATGTGGGAGCAAAGCTTGAAAGGCAGCCCGATTTATTACGCGCATCAAAGCAAAACCGCGGTACTCATTTACGGCGGCACCGCTGATACGCGGGTGCATCCCTCGCAAAGCCTGGAGTTTTATCGCCGCTTGAAAATGAACGATCACCCGGCGGTGCGGCTGGTGCGCTATCCCGGCGAAAAACACGGCAATCAAAATCAAACCGGGCAGATGGATGTGCTGTATCGCATTTTGGATTGGTATGATTGGTAGGTTAAAGATTTGAAACCGCTGGACGGCCCCATGCCGCCGCTGGACATCAGCGAAAAATACGGCATCGAGCTTCCGGGAGACAAAGTGGCCACGGCAAGCGCGAAAAAACTCGATTAGCTCGCGGTCATTGGAATTGCTATTGATTTTGTGCGCCGAAACTCTTAAATTCGCGGTCTGAGATGCAGGTTCCAGTATCACACCTTGTTCCAGTGCTCCGCGCTGGAACAAATTGCCGGAGGCGCTGCCTCCTATAATGTTCATAAAAACCGAGGACGGGGATCACTGACATGAGCAAAAATTCACCAACACAGCAAAACAATATCGAGCAAATCCGCGACCTGATTTTTGGTCAGCAGATGCAGGCTTACGAGCAGAAATTCAATGAATTAACCGTAGAGGTCGCTGAGATGAAACGCGCGATGAATGCGTCTTTCGACAAAATCAACAAAGCGTTAGACAGCCTTGCCGCTGACGGAAAACACGCCAATTCCGACCTGTTAGCGCGCATCAATGACGCTGACAACCGCTTCAAAGAGATGCTGGCCGCTACCGAAAATCGCCTGAATGCGCTGCTCAATCAATTGGACGATCAAAGCGCGAAACGCGATCAATTAGCCGATTACCTTGTGGAAATGGGAAATCGTTTGCGCAACGGCGCCGGTGCGACATCCGCGGTCGGCGAGGTGGAATCCGCTGAAAATGAGTGATCCTAAAATACATTTTCGTCCTTCCCCGAACGACCCGCTCGAACAGCTCAAATCCATTCTGCTCACCGATGATCAGCAGCGCATCGAAGAACTGACCCAACGCATTGCGGCGCTTCAGCAGGAACTTGATCAAAAAGATCGGTTGATTGAAAAAATTGAACCGATCATCGTCGAACTGCTGGATCGCAAAATTGCAAATTCCCGCGAGGAGGTCGCCAAGGCGCTGGCCCCGGTGATGAGCCTGGCCATTAAACAGCAAATCCGGGACGCCAAGGAAGACGTGGTGGACGCGCTTTACCCGATCATGGGACGAATGGTCAGCAAAGCCGTGACCGAGGCGATGCGAAAGCTGGCGGATCAAATCAACACAACTTTAGAAAAATCATTCAGTTGGGAACTGTGGAAAAAACGGTTCAAGGCAAAAGCCATGGGCGTTGACGCCGGCAAAATGATTTTGGCGGAATCCGCGCCGTTTGAGTTGGACAGCGCCTTTTTAATCGCCAAAGATTCCGGTTTACTGATCGCCTATGCCGGCCGGGAATCCGAAACCGCCGCTGAAATCAACGCGCAAGTCGTCGGCGGGATGCTCACGGCAATCAAATCGTTTGTGGAGACATCTTTCGCAAGCAGCAAAGAGGGCGATTTAGAGGAAATTCGCATGACCGATTGCCAAATCCGCGTTCAATCGGGACGCTACAGCTATTTAGCCGTGGTTTATCACGGCATTCCCAATGCAGAATTTGATGAAATGCTAAACGAATGTCATCGGGCGATTCATCAAAAATATCATCAAAAATTGCGCAATTATGACGGCAACAACACCGCGCTGAGAGGCATTGAAATGCCGCTGAAGGAAATCATCAAAAAAATGCAAACGGTTGAGCATGAGTAAATCACTGGTGCATCAAAAAATATGCATGCTGGGCATTTTTGCCGTGGGAAAAACCAGCCTGACCCGCCGGTTTATCTCCGGTATTTTTGATGATACTTACCTGTCAACCATCGGCGTAAAAGTTTCCCAAAAACTGTTAGCGCCCATCGAAACCACGCCCGGCGAATTTGTCCAATACAATTTTCTGATATGGGACATCGAAGGTTTTGAAAAAAGCTCCCAACAACTGCACAGCTACCTGACAGGTGCAACCGGCGCGCTGCTGATCGCCGATTTAACCCGCCCGGAAACCATTCAAAGCGTGCCCGATATGTTAGCGACCCTCTCAAAAGCCGCGCCGGACGCCCGGCCCGTGTTGATAGGTAACAAAGCCGATCTAATCTCGGCAGATTCCGAAACATCTCAAAAATTAAAAAAAATGGCAAAGAAACTTGATCTCCCGCTTTTTTTGACCAGCGCAAAAACCGGCGAAAACGTGGAAGCGAGCTTTAATAAACTTGGCCTGTTAATTGCTACTTAATTTTTTATGGAACCCTTTTTGGAAAATGTTCTCAACCGGGCCGCTTTTGGATATGCGTACCTGGATCCCGAATTCAAAGTGACCGATTTTAATGAGCGATTCAACCGGTTCACGATTGGCCCGGGCTCGCCCAAGGATCAACCGATCATGGCGCTTTTTCCGGAAACCATCGGCTTGGAAGCGGTTTTTAACGATATTGCCCGGCGAAAAATCCCGGCCTTTTCGTTGGAAAATATTAATCGCGAACAGCCGGGCGAGCGCACGGTTTTTTTCAATATCTCTTTTTATCCAACCGAAACGACGGATGCACCCCTCTTTTGCCTGATAAAAGAAGTGACACAAACAGCGCAGCTTACCCAACAAATCAAGCAAAAGGAAAATGAAATCCTGCTGCTGGAAAGCCTGCTTTCCGCGCAAAGCAAAGATATTACCCTCACGATTTTAGGCGAATCCCGTCCCATTCAGCGCATTCGTCAAATGGTTGAAAAAATTGCACATATCCCCACAACAACCGTGCTGCTGCAAGGCGAAAGCGGCACCGGGAAAAGCATGATCGCAAAAGCAATCCACTACGCTGCCGGCGGCGAAAATTTGCCGTTTGTGGAAATAAACTGCGCGGCCATTCCGGAAGCCTTGTTAGAATCCGAGCTTTTCGGTTACGAAAAAGGAGCGTTCACCAATGCGGCGAACAGCAAAGCTGGCTTGTTGGAAGAAGCCCACGGCGGCACCCTGTTTTTGGATGAAATCAGCGAGATGTCTCCAAAATTGCAGGCGAAACTGCTGTCCTTTTTGGAAACGCGAAAATTTCGGCGGTTGGGAAGCGTCAAAGAGCTGGAAGTGAACCTGCGGCTGATCACCGCCAGCAATCGAGATCTATACGACCTGGTTGAAAAAGAAAAGTTTCGTGAAGATTTGCTCTTTCGCCTGGATGTTGTAAATATTGAACTTCCATCACTAAAAGAGTTGGGTGATGATATTATAAGACTCGCCCAAAATTTTATTCAGCATTTTAATTTGGAATTCCACAAATCGATACAGGGGCTGACCGAAGCTGCCTGCGGCAAACTAAAAAACTACACCTGGCCGGGCAATGTTCGCGAGCTGCGAAACGTGATTGAACGCGCCATGATTTTCGCGGAAAATGCGTTGCTCGACGTTGACGATTTGCAAGTAGGGCGCAGCGCAAAAGCGAATACGAGCAACACGCCGCTGGAGCGATTTCAACTGCCCCCGGAAGGTTTAGCCTTCGAGGAAATTGAGCGGCAACTGCTTTTGAATGCCCTTGAGTTGTCAAATGGCAACCAATCCAAAGCCGCCAAAATGCTCCGTTTAAGCCGCGATGCTTTTCGCTACCGCCTGGAAAAGCACCAACTGTTGTAATTTTCGCCTCATCTCCGCGCTATTTTGGACGCATTGCTTGTGCGTTTTAGCGCATCGCCTCCAAAATCTGCGTGTTTTCCCACATCAAACGACATTTCTATTTTCAAAATTCTTAACCGTGCAAAGTGTTCGGAAAAAAATGTCCGATTTTGCATCTGTGGTTTTTAACTCGCTCCAATATTTTTTTTGGGTCATTTGACACACTTATAGATCCAACAAAGGCATGGCTTTGAATAATATTCGCGAGCCAATGTTTATGCTTTATACCGGTAAGCTTCTTAAAAACAACAGATTTGAGTTCGGCGAAAAAAAAAAAATCGATGCGAATCGGAAAGTTGGTACGTGTTTTGTCCTTTGTTAAATGCCTGTGGGTAAAAGACCCTGAAGGTGGTAACACACAAAAACAGCAAAATTAAATAGCAGAATATTTTTTTCAAAACATCCAACTTTGACAACATGAAACAGAATTATTTAATGTCGTACCAAGCAATGATGCAACCGGCGGTCAGCGGAAATAATCAATCGGATCATTTCTGGCGAATGTCCGATGAAGAAAGTCCGGAGTGCACGGAGGATGATGTTTGCCCGATCTGCGGCTCACAATTAATTGTCGAAAAAAAAGTAACAAAATGTTCATTTGGGCTCTGTAAGTATGAAAAAAAGGCCCTTCCAAATAGCGATGAAGATGAGAAACAGTAGATTTACGAAATTTGGTTGGATCACGTTTACCCGCGTATTATATTTGCGAATTCCAAGTCAAGGAATTTCGACAGAATGACCAATAATTTCTTCATTTTCCATTCAACCCGATATGTTTCTAACAAACATCATATAACCATAACCATTACCATTTTAACACAAACCATGGAGGATTTACGATGGCAAATTACAAAATAAGCGACATCGAGGGCATTGGCCCGGCGTATGCTGAAAAGCTCACTTCGTGTGGCGTCCGCTCAGTGATGGCTTTGCTCAAAAAAGGCTGCGACAAAAAGGGCCGCAAGGCATTGGCGGAAGCAACCGGCTTGGATGAATCCAAAATTTTGACGTGGGTGAATATGGCTGATTTGTATCGCATCAGCGGTGTTGGCAGCGAATATGCTGAATTATTGCATGCCGCCGGCGTTGACACGGTTAAAGAAATGCGTAACCGCAACGCTGAGAATTTACATGCGAAAATGACCGAAGTGAACAGCGGCAGTCGTCGCCTGGTTCGTCAACTCCCGACGTTGAAGCAAGTTCAAGGATGGGTCGCGGAAGCGAAAAAGCTCGATCCGGTCGTCACGCATTAACCCGTGAGTGGAAATTTAATTTTTTAAATTCGAACCCCATCCCAATTATTTTACGATGGGGTTTTTAATGAAGCAGTGTTTAACACAAACCGAGAGGTGAAATTATGGGATTCTTTGACTTTTTAAAAGACGTCGGCTCAGACTTGTTTGGCGGCGGCGATGAAGCAGAGGAAATTAAAGAGATGCTGACCAAGGAATTGGGCGACAGAATTACCGACCTTCAGGTTACTTTCGATGACGGCGCGGTAACATTGAGCGGCAAAGCCGATTCCGTGGCAACAAAAGAAAAAGCCATGTTGTTGGCCGGCAACGTGAAAGGTGTGGAAAAAGTGGATGCGGATTCCATGGAAGCGCCGGCGCCCAAGAAGGAAGAAGTAACTGAATTTTATACGGTTAGGCGCGGCGATTCGCTTTCATTAATTGCCAAGCGCTATTATGGCGATCCGATGAAATACCCGTTTCTTTTTGAAGCAAACCGCGAAGTGATCAAAAATCCTGACTTGATATATCCCGGGCAAACATTGCGGATCCCCAAGCTTTCTTGACTGACTACGGCGGTTCTTGTTCAACAACTTTTTAATCGATTTTTTAATCGACGACCCCGATTTTCGATCAAATCAGCGAAAAATATTTAACGAAATTCTGCCGGGGAGGACGCTCGAAAACACCTCCCCGGATGATCATCGCATTTTAAAGAAAGGTAGAATGATAATGGGATTTTTAGATGAATTCATGGGTTCGCTTGGCCCGGACGTGGCCTCGCAGATGGCCAAAAACTTAAACATCGACGCCGATAGCGCGATGAAAATGATTCCACAGGTCGCCCCGCTCATTTTGGGTGGATTGAAGCGTCAAAAAGACGAACGCGGCGGCGATGCGCGCGTCGATCATATTCTCAACAAATACGGCAGCGCCAGCGTGTTGGATGATATCGCCGGGCTGGTCTCTTCCAAGGCGCGGGAGCGCAACCCCGATCCGAAACTGGGCGGGTTATTGGGTGATTCAGGCGTGCAGGCGGCCAATATGCTGTCGAACCAGTTTAATTTAAGCGGCAATTCCTCCAGCCAGGTCATTACAATGCTGGCGCCGTTGGTGTTGGGATTCCTCACTAAAAAGCGCGACGCCGGCGCGGGTTCCTCCGGGATTGGCGCATTGCTCGATCAGGATGGCGACGGCAGCGTGTTGGATGACGTCGCCGGATTTTTGATGAAAGGCCTCGGCGGCGGCGCACAGGGCGGCAGCGATTTGATCGGCGGCTTGCTTGGCGGGCTGTTCGGCGGGAAAAAATAACTTCACAAGCATTCAGATGAACCATTGGCGGGCAACTCGCGAGTTCCCGTGCTTGGCGTATTGTGAAAATATTTATTAAAATGTGAAGGCGAAATCCATGACCAGCATGTTTAAAACCTTTATGCTGATGACCCTGCTGACCGTCGGCTTTGTGTGGATTGGCGGCGCAATGGGCGGTCAAACCGGGGCAATGATCGCATTTGTGATCGATGCCGGAATGAATTTTTACAGCTACTGGTTTAGCGACAAAATGGTGCTGAAGCGTTACCGCGCCACGGAAATTGGGCCGGAAGATGACCCGCGGCTATACAACATTGTCGAACAATTGGCAGAAAACGCCCATTTGCCGATGCCGAAAATATACATCATCCCCCAACAGACGCCCAACGCTTTTGCCACCGGGCGAAATCCCGAACACGCGGCCGTGGCGGCAACGGAAGGCATTCTGCAACTGCTGGATGACGACGAGCTGTCCGGCGTGATTGGTCACGAATTGACGCATGTCAAAAATCGTGATATTTTAACCGGCACGATCGCCGCGACGTTTGCCGGGGCCATCACCATGTTAAGCCAGGTTTCCCGTTTCGGGATGTTTAACCGGCGCAACCAAAATCCCATTGGCATGATTCTAATGCTGATCGGCGCGCCATTGGCGGCGATGATCATTCGCATGGCCATCTCCCGGGTGCGG